>CAXNND010000367.1:0-3007 GCA_964203105.1 Desulfamplus sp. | reverse complement strand
TGCAGGAGGCCACAGGAAAAGGCTATATAGTTACTATTGGTACTTATATTGGCCGTAATTCAGGACAGGTTATGAGTATAGAAAAGGATAAGCTGGTAATACAGGAAAAGGTTAAAGATCATAAAGGGAATGTTGTTGACGGTTTTCATGAGTTGAAACTGAACAAACCGGATGAATAAGGGTAGATATATGTCTTGCTTACTATTTAATGAATTTAGAATTGTGTATAGGTCGGCATGTTTTATGCTATGCCTGCTTTTTCTTGCAGGATGCATCACTGCTGCTAAGTTCGGTCAGAACTCTGCAAACAAAAATAACACTAACCCTAATCAAATTCAGCTTGAATCTATTGATCTTAAGGTCAATGCAGAGACAATTGATCTCCAGCTCAAGGGAAATGGTAAAATGAAATATTCTGCTGTGAAGCAGGATTTTCCATTAGGGGTTATGGTTTATCTGCATGACGCTGTAATTGCAGATAAATTCATCCAGCCATCTGCCTCAAAGGTTAGAGGGATAAGCTCACTGTCTGCATCCTATGTGGATAGTACCAAAAAAACTGTAGTAGTCAAAATATTGTTGAGTGAAAACCTTAATTATGAGGTTAAGGAAAAGGCTGATCCGCTGACCCTTGTTTTTTATAAAAAGGGGGGGGCAATATCTTCGGGAAAAGGGACATCTTCTGACACATCAGCAATTGAGGAGACCCAACTTTTTGAAGAATCCGAACCATCCCAAATCCGTGGGACATCTGAAAAATTATCTTCAATATCCCCACCATCATCAGGGGCTATCAGGGCAGATGGGAAGGGTTCAGTGTCCCAACCTGTTATTACCGGAAAAAGAGCTGTAGTTACAGGAATTGATTTTCACTCAGGAGATGAGGGTGAATCATCCATTGTGATCAAAACCTCCAATCCAGTCAAATATGAGATGCAAAGAGATGCTGCAAAAAACGAGCTCAGGCTTAACCTATACAATACTGACATTCCCGAATATCACCAGCGTCAATTGATTACCACCTATTTTAAATCTGCGGTGGATAAGATTATTCCGGTTGACCGTTCCGGCAAGGAATCTGCGTCCAAAATTCACATTGTTATGAGAGAGAAGGTACCTTATCATATTCTTCAGGAGAATAACCGCCTGACCCTTTTTCTTGAGCCGTCATCTGTTAAGCCAATAAAGCTCGAAGAGCCAGGTTTGTCCATTGCAGATGGCTCAAATTCCGGTACAGCCACACTTTCCGGTGCAAACAAGTTGACTTCAACTCAAGGTCAGTTGCCTACCGCAGAAACCAAGTTATCTAATGATAATGGTAAGTTATCTCAGCCATCAATCAATCTTCAATCAACTGCCCCTGATGAATCTAAACCGGAAGATTTGGAGGCAAACCAGGCTCTGACCACACAGGAGAAGAGCACTGATCAAACCAGCGAGAGCCTGTTTGATCAAACTCCTGTTTACACAGGTGAAGCGATAAGCCTTGATTTTTACGAGACAGATATAAAAAATGTTTTCAGAATTCTACAGACTGTGAGTGGTGAAAATTTTGCAGTTGATAAAGATGTCACAGGAGCTGTAACCCTCACTCTTGAGAAGCCGGCTCCCTGGGATGAGATACTTGATCTTATTCTGAAAATGAACGGGTTGGGTAAAATAAAGGAGGGTTCTATTGTCCGTATTGCTACAACGGCTACCATTAAACGGGAAGCCGATGAAAAAGCTGCAACATTAGCCGCAAAGATAGCGGAACTTGAGCTTAAAAAAGCTCAGGAGCCTATGTTCACAGAATATATTCCTATCAACTACTCAAACGCAGAGACCGATATAAAACCCCATCTTGAGAAGCTGCTTACTCCATCAAGAGGTGCTGCAGGAGGTGTCGCTGCTGCAGGTAGTGGTGGCAGCGGTGATGGTACCACCACAAGTGGCGGCGGAGGCAGCGTAAGTGTTGATAAAAGAACCAATATGATCATCTTGACTGATACCAAAAAAAAGATAGCTGAGATGAAGCAGTTAATATACACCCTTGACAAGGTAACTCCTCAGATACTTATTTCGGCAAGGATTGTGGAGGTGACCAAAGATTTTTCCCATGCACTTGGTGTTGACTGGGGCTTGACAGATTCAATAAATACTCCATCCATCTATCGTGATGATATCGGAGGCGTTTATGGTTTTGACATTGCCATGAATCATCCTGTAGCCGCAGACGCGAGTATTGGTTACACATTTTCACGTTTGGCAGGGACTCCTCTGCTTCTGGATGCAAGGCTGACTGCATCGGAAATAACAAACGATCTAAAAGTTATATCCTCTCCCAAGGTTCTTACTTTGGACAATAAAGAGGCGACAATCAAGCAGGGTGTAGAGTATCCATACGAGAAAGCTGCTACTGAAGCAGGTGGAAATCCAACCACAGAGTTCAAGAATGTTGACCTTGCCCTTACAGTTACACCTCAGGTTACCCCTGACAAACGTATTGGAATGAAAATTGATATCAAGAAGATGGAGATTGCGGGTCTCACCTCCAAAGGAGAGCCTTACATATCTACAAGCTCTGCCAACACAGAGCTGCTTGTAAATGATGGAAATACCATTGTTATCGGTGGAATTGTAAAATCTACAGTATCTGAAGGCTCCAACGCCTTTCCTCTACTCTCAAAAATTCCCTATTTGGGGCAGATTTTCCGGTCAGATACAAGCAAGGATAACAAAAGCGAGCTGTTGATATTTATCACACCAACCATTGTACAGCTTGATCAGAAAGCTAACAAATTATAATCAAGAAAAGATAATTTCGTATAGGGCAGACAATCAATTATAGTCCATATATATTTCCCGGAGGAGATTAGATGAATTTGAACCAGACGAGTTATAATAAACAATATTATAAGACGTTTAATCGCATAATATTTATAGCCATTATTGCAATCATGCAGTTTAGCTTGATCTTTACAGCCGGCTGTGGCTCTTCCGGCTCACCTGAACAGAGTGCAATTAT
>CAXNND010000366.1:0-3008 GCA_964203105.1 Desulfamplus sp. | reverse complement strand
GCATTTTTATGTCAAGTTTTTTATCATGTTCAAACTCAAGGATATTCTATAAAAGACAATAAAAGCACATTTTGTTCATTTATCTTAAGAAAAATAAAGAAAAATACGTGCTTTTACTGTGTTACCCGTGCCTTCAAGGCATGGCATGTCCGTTATATAAAAAAATCAGTGTTTTGTAATATATCAGTGATGTCGAGTGCTATTAGAGACGTGGTTGTTGTGATGCTCATCTCCTCCATGATGAACTCCTGAACCTTTGCCACTTGCTGTATCAAAAATGGTTTTTACAACACAGAAGGTCATACCAAGACTCAGGATAATTATCGTGTACCACATACCACCGAAAAAGAGGTAATGACCCGCATCCCATACCCATTCAAAAGAAAATGGAAACATAAATATTCTCCCTTTTTAATCTGTTTACTCTCAGGTTAATCTATTTTTTGAAATTAAAAAAAACAGATTAACCATAATTATAATGTGAACAGATATTATAAAATTGCTATTTAGTGTCGTAAAGTTCCTGCTCTTGCGGGAACACAGGCAGATAACGGTACGCCAAGGATATCAGAATAATACCGTAGGCAACAGGAAGAATTGTTGTTGCAACCTCCTGCCAACTTGGCATATACAATGCCCATGTATCAAAACTCATTACAGGCACTGCCATCACCTGAAGCACCATAACCCAGCGGTTGAGGCATACGCCAAACACACCAAGAAAGATTGCAACAAGAAGGAGTTGTTTGTTTTCTCTGTATTTTTTTACTGTAAGAATTACAGCAGGTATAATACCACCCAAAACAATTTCAGCAACCAGTATCCATATACCATAAAATGAGTTGTTTGAATAAAAATCCATCAAAGAGAATCCCATATCAGGGACATTGACTCCAGCCCAGTATATAGTGTCAATGATCTTTGCAATGATGTATGTAGTTATCATCCAGCCGGAAATTTTGGCAAGCAGATGAACAACATTGTCCTTGACAAGTTTTTTTCGGGTGATTCCTTCAAACAGTTTTGTAACCACTAATGTAAAACATGGACCGTAAGCTGCTGCTGACCATGTAAAAAGAAAAAAAGTCCATGGCCAGACAAGCAGACCATCTCTGTATGCAAATGGACGACCGTAAAGCACACCAGCTACGCCACCAAGAGAACCCTGATGGAAACATGAAAGAAATGCACCGGTTGCAGCAAAAACAGCCATAACGCCGTGCATGTTATGGCTTAAGTTGTGGAACAATGGAATTTTGTCAATCTGGCGATTTTCAAGAATAAGCGGAATAAACTCAATGGTCAGAACACTGAAGTACAAAGAGAGACAGAAGGCAACTTCAGTGAGCATGGAGTGAACATTAGCATGCCAGAAAATAAACCAGCCCCTTAAAGGCTGACCAATATCAATGGCAAGGATCAGCAATGCAGAACTGTAGCAGATAAAGCCAATTACCACAGCAAGGTTAATAATGTTTTTAAGTTCGTCAATGCCAAACACATACTTCAGAAGGCCAGTGAAAAAAGCACCACCTCCAATGGCAATAACAGCAAGGTCAGCCCATATCCAGAGGGCAAATCCATAATAATCGTTCATGTTGGTCTGGTTCAGCCCCTTGAGCCAGCACAGACCCATGGCATAAACGCCCCACAGAAGTACAGCACCCACTACCGCAATACCTGTTGCAAACACAGGAAAGGGACAGCGTTGCGCTCCTTTGGGTATTAATGCAGAATCCATATTATATTACTCCTACGTTTGTGGTTTTGTTATGAAATAATTCTATCCATTGTCATAAAAATACTTAATATTATTTTTTATAAACAAACTAAAAACTACAATATTGAATATGTAATACTGTTAGATACTAAAGTTTATATATGACTGGACTATTTTGTTTTTTCCCACTCTCCATCGCGGTAGTTATCGCCAGCTTTTCTGACCCACTCCCGCTCGGAGATATAGTAAACCTTTGGATTGGTCTGAAGCCTCTCTAAAAGACGGAATGCCTTGGTATTTCTTGGTTTTCCACATTGATGAGGATCAGGTTTTACCAATTTATAGACCTCATGTTCAGGATTGTTAATATCTCCAAATGTTATGGCACCCGCAGGACACGCTTGAGTACATGCTGTCTGATATTCACCCTCTTCAATATTATCCCTTCTCTCTTCGTGATAGGCTTTATCTCGTGCTGCTTGGTATCTGTGATAGCAAAAACTACACTTTTCAACAACACCCCTCATTCTTGGTGAGACATTCGGGCTTAGATACTCCTCCATCCCATCTGGCCATTTGGGATCCCACCAGTTAAAGTACCTTGCATGGTAAGGGCAGGCTCCCATGCAGTAGCGGCATCCAAAGCAGCGGGTATAAATCTGGCTCACAATACCTGTATCATGCCCATAATCAGTAGCTGTTGCAGGGCAGACAGAGACGCATGGAGAGTGTCCATGGTCACCTTTGCCTCCGCAGTGCATGCATGGCCTTGGCATATAACAGATATCTGTCTCAGGAAAAGGTCTGCCGTTGGTGAGCTTGAACACCCTCATCCATGTAATACTGTCTTTCTTATTTGTTTCATCTTCTTTAAACGGAACGTTATTTTCTGACATGCATGCCACCATGCAGGAACCGCATCCGGTGCATTTGTCCAGATCAATCACCATTCCGAATTTATGTGCTTTTCCGTGGTTATCTTGTGTCATCGGAACCTCTTTAACAAATTATGTTTTACTTATACCGTGCTTCTCGTAAACCTGATACCGTTATTCTCGAAAAAAACGGCGATGAATATTTTATAACGGCTACGAATATTTCGTCAAGAGGGGTCAAGCCCTCGAAATTCTCGCTCTGACTCCCCATGCGACATCTAATCCTGAAGCAGGATCGACAACGGGGCTTATCAGCTCATTCACATTGACACCTTTGCCGCCAATATAACGGTTCTCAAGTGCTCCAGTCTTTGCACTGACCCCACCTGTGGTACTGATTATTCTCGTCGCAC
>CAXNND010000365.1:0-3017 GCA_964203105.1 Desulfamplus sp. | reverse complement strand
GCTCCCAGTTTTTTGCCTCATTTATGCACCGGTAAATTGACCGTTCACCGGCAACATTCATAACATAACCTGTAAGTATCAAGACCAATCCTGTGACAATAATACAGAAGTAACGTGCACCTATATCAGGTATCAGGTGTTGAATGGCTGGAAAAATCATGAATGTTAAAGGTATGGAGATACCGACAGATATCCACAACCTTATTGATATGTTTCTTAAAAAAAAGATCACGATTTGATTTCCTGTCGTGGTAGCCTCTCCCATGTGGTTGTCTTAACATCAAAAAGAGAACAAACCCAAGAGACATGAGATATACTTATATTACGGTGACTTGCAAAGATTCTGATTTTTTTTAAGAGGAATAGCAACTGCTCTACCTGTGTTGGAGAATGTTCCTATCTCTGACTCCGAGATATTTGCCCTGCAGCCCGATACAGGATCAGCCTGTTCAAAATGGATACCATCAGGAATGGGGAAATCTCTTGGTGGTTCATTTTTCATCGCTTCATTCATAAACTCTGCCCATATTGTGGCTGGAATCTGTCCTCCGGTTACACCTGGCTGACTTGATATTTGAAGTCTCCTCTCCCTGTCAAAGCCTGTCCATACAGCACTACAAAGATTAGGGGTAAAGCCTATGAACCACGCATCATTATAGGAGTCAGTAGTGCCTGTCTTGCCTGCTGCTGGTCCTGTAAATCCCATCTCCCGTACCGCTCTGCCGGAACCATGATCAATTACCGACTTCATCATATCCACAATCTGATATGTAATTTCAGGGTCAAGCACCTTTCTGCCCCGCACTAAATGTTCATAGATAACCCTTCCAAAGGCATCTTCTACACGCCAGATCATAAATGGTTCATGCCTCACCCCACCTGATGCAAATGTCGAATACGCAGATGCCATCTCAAAAGGTGTAACTGTCGATGTGCCGAGAGCAACGGAATAGACATCATCTAATCTGCTTGTGATCCCGCAAAGTTTCGCCGTATCAATAACCCCCTTTGGACCTGTTTGTTCAACCAAACGTGCAGCAATAGTATTTACAGAATCGGTCAGAGCCTGCTTGAGGAGGATAGGTCCGCGATATCTCTTTTCAAAATTGCGTGGTTGCCATTTTTGTCCGCCTGGAACGGGAATGGCAATAGGGCTGTCAACAAATACTGTGGCACCATTAAGATCAAGTTTCTGCAATGCTGTATAGTATAGAAATGGTTTAAAACCTGAACCTGGCTGTCGCCGACTGTTAATTGCCCGGTTATATTCGCTGTTGTAATAGTCTCTTCCGCCAACCATAGCCTTAACCGAACCTGATGAAGGATCAACAGCGACAAGTGCCCCCTGGGGTCGAGGCTCTGCGTCAGGCTTGAGTCCCATCAGGCTGTCAAGGCGATTCAGCCCATTTTTGATCGCCTGCTCTGCTGCATATTGAGCGTTTGAATCGAGCGTGGCTGTCACCTTTATCCCTCCATGGAATACAACATCATTTCCATAAATATCTGTAAGTTCGCCTATCAGTGCATCCAAAAAATAGCTGCCTGTCCTTGCATCAGCGTGTTCCGAATGTAGAACCGGATTCACCTTCAAGGCATCTTCAGCCTCTTTACCATCAATATATCCAGCCTCCTGCATTCTTGAGATCACTACCTCACGGCGTTTGAGAGCCTTATCATAATGTCGGTACGGGTTGTAGTTTGTTGGAGATTTTGGAAGACCGGCAAGAAGTGCTGCCTCTCCAAGGTTCAACTCCGCGGCTGATTTACCAAAAAAAACCTGGGCAGCCTTTTCAACCCCCTGGGCACCTGCTCCAAATGCAATCTGGTTAATATATGCGTGGAGAATCTCCTCTTTTGAGCAGGTGTATTCAATCTGAAATGCAACAAGCATCTCCTTGAATTTTCTCAGATAGGTGCGTTCAAAGCTGAAAAAGAGATTTTTTGCCAGTTGCTGGGTAATGGTTGAAGCACCTTCAACCCTGTTTCCCCGATTTGTCAAAGTGACATAGAGTGCCTTGATGGTTCTGAGTTTGTTTACTCCCCGATGGTCCCAGAACATGTGATCCTCGACAGCCAGAACAGCATTGATAAAATCAGGAGATACCCGAGAGAGAGGGACAGGCTCTCTTCCTCCAAGTGTAATGAGCCTTTCGCCTGTTGCAGCGTAGATTTCTGTTTTGGGAGTTTCAATGATTCGGCTTAAAGGTTCAGGAATTTTTGGCAGATCCTTTGCCGCAGAAAATATAACGATTGCCACAATTAAAACGCCCAGACTACATAGAGATAGTGCACTGTAAAATATAAATCTTGAAAAACGGATAAGGATGGTCAAAAAATTCATTGCGGCAATCCTATCTCCTCTCCAGAGGAGATGGTGATAATAACTGCCTACCCTTTGGAGAAGATGGCTGGAGTAAGGCTTTTTCTGTCAGTTTACTGCTCAACCGCCACACTGCCCACTCTCTTGACCTTATAAATATAACCACACTCTTTCCATTATCTTTAAATTCAAAACCAAGTTTGATATACCCTGATGCTGCTTCGCTCCATATCCCAGCTCTTGTGAGGGTTCCCTGCTGGCTGATGAGTTTTTGAGGAGTTGTTATAAGATCAGGGATTATATCCTGTGGAAGTTCAAGAAGTGCCTTGAAAAAGAGTTCTGAAGGGTAGATACGCCCCTGAAATTCCGGAATCTGTTCAAGAGAGCCTTTAAATATAGCCTCATTTTGCTCAATCTTTTCCATTTTGGTTCTGTTAAGAGTTATCTGATCCAATGCCCGATTGGCAGAGTTGAGAAAAAATATCTCAAGTCCATAAGGTTTCCCCTCACAGAATATTCGGGTAACAGCCCCTCCGCCCAATAGCCAGATCAACTCAGCCGGTGGTATTAGTTCTGATGCCGCAGCAGATGGAATTGCAAGATAAAGTCGTTTAAAGTGCTCCTTGTCAATATTTGCCCACTGCCCTGGAAGAATACCGGAAGCAAGTTCAGCAAACGAGGTTGCCTCCTGAGCGTA
>CAXNND010000364.1:0-3018 GCA_964203105.1 Desulfamplus sp. | reverse complement strand
TAGATATGAGATGGTCTTGTAATATCAGGGCTTTTGTCAGAGGCTTTTTTTATAAATTCGTCATAGGAGATTGAGCCTGCAAATGGTGTCTGCTTGCCTGAAATATCAACCATAACAATCTTTTCTGGTTTGTGAACCGCTTTTTCCAGAGCCTTTTCACACATATCCTTCATTTCAGCATCATAAAAAAAGATTTTCGGTTTGCTGTCGTCAATAATATATGCTGTTTCGCCGTAGGAGAGTCTAAAGTTAATCGGACAGTTGATGGCTCCTATTTTCTGAGGGGCAAGAAACAGGAAAACAAATTCCGCACAGTTGAAGAGCTGGTACATCACAACGTCACTTTTTTTGACTCCTGCACCAAGCAGGGCATTGGCAAGCCGGTTGCTTTCCTGGTCAAGCTGGGGATATGTCCAGCTTTTTCCCCGTTCAGGGCAGGTAATGGCTGTCCTGTTTTTGTATCTGTGGACATTTCGCAAAAAACCGTTAAGGTAGGTGAAATCATTCTCAAAAGTATCTATAAAGAGATTGCTGTTATAAGTAAGATTTTTCATTTTTCCCGATTCTCCATATTAATTTATTAAAAGAGAACATAAGCAGCTTTATTGTGATTGTATTACCCTGCCATGGTCAATCCGCCACTGACGCTGAGCACCTGACCGGTTATAAAGTCAGATTCCTTTGAAGAGAGGAATGTTACAGCGTATGCAATATCCTCTGGAACTCCCATCCTTTTTAGGGGAATGATCTTTTCCATGCTGGAAAGAACCTTGTTGTTGAATTCACTGTCTTGTTTCATCTCCGCTACAAGCGGAGTGTTGGTGGGACCAGGGCAAATCACATTGACATTGATCTGGTATTTGGCAAGTTCCCGTGCCATTGATTTGGAAAAAGAGATAACTGCACCCTTGGTACCGGCATAGACAGCCTCTCCGCTACTGCCGACCCTTCCGGCATCAGAGGCAATATTGATAATTTTGCCATAATTCTGGGCTTTCATCTGTTCCATGACACAAAACACGCAATTGAGAACTCCTTTGTAGTTGATATCAATTATCTTGTTCCAGAGAGCTGGATCTGTCTTATCAAACGGGATCATCTTATCCCACCCTGCATTGTTTACTAAAATATCAACTGAGCCAAATTTCTCCTTTACCTGCGATACCATGCTTTTGACCTGATCAAAATCGCATATATCGGTCCGCACAGCCATGGCAGTGCCACCACTGCTGTTAAGTTCAGCGACAGTTTTTTCAGCCTCATCCTTTAAAAGATCTGCAATAGCAATCTTTGCACCTTGTTTTGCCATCACAGTGGCTATCCCCTTGCCAATACCCCTTGATCCTCCGGTGATGATAGCAACCTTGCCGTTTAGTTCATACATGATGAAACTCCTTGAATTTTTATGAATTTGTTCATTGATTTGGATAATGATATTTTATTTATATATGCCTGAGTAGTTACGATATTTTTATAATATGCGGATCACTTGTCATAGGGCAAATATGCCTTACCAAAAACCTCTCTGGTGATGACTATTTTTGATACCTGGGCTGTTCCATCGCCTATTTCAATGCCCATTACATCTCTTAATCGCTGTTCCAAAGGTAAATCCTGTGTATATCCGTAATGTCCATGCAGAAGCAGGCAGTCGTGGATCGCATTTACAGAGAATTTTGGTCCCATCCATTTGACCATTGCCGCCTCTTTGGTGTGGGGCTTGTTGTTATCCCTCAGCCACAGAGCCTTGTAGCATAGCAGGCGGACAGACTCGATAATACTCAGATGTTCAACTATGGGAAATGCGACTCCTTCATACTGGGCAAGAGGTCTCTTAAAAGTATGTCTCTCCTTGGTGTAGGCAATGGTCTCCTTAAGCGAAATTTCAGCTGCCCCAATGCAAAGTAATGCAAGATAAACCCGACTGACATCAAAGGATTTCATTCCAATCTTGAACCCCTCCCCCTCTTTTCCAAGCAGGTGATCTGCCGGAATCTCGACATTATCCATAAAAATGGATCCTCTTACCAGTGCCCTTCCGCCCATATCATCAAAGGATTGCAGGGAAACGCCCTTAAGATTGGTCGGGACAACAAAGACGCTGATACCTTTTGCACCTTTGTCAGGATCTGTTTTGGCAAAAATAAATGCAACATCAGCAGCCATGATGGAGGTGATGCCAGATTTCTCCCCATTAAGTATATAACTGTCCCCCTTTTTAACAGCAGTTGACAGCATGGCAGCGGAATCTGTTCCACAATGTGGTTCTGTCAAGGCAAATGCGGGAATCATATCTCCTGCAATGATTGGCCTCAGAAATTTTTCTTTCACTGTTTCTGTTCCATGTTCCATCATGCAGCAGCACAATTCAGCGGCAGCAAAAGCTGCCACACTTATATTGGGATCGCCTTTTCCCAACTCTTCACTGGCTATTCCCTGGCTTACACAGTCAGCACCCAATCCACCATCTTTTGGTGAAACATTCATTCCTATAAGACCAAGCCCGCCAAGTTTTTTCCATATCTCATGAGGAAAACACTTCTCTCTGTCCCATTTGGAATATTGAGGAAGAACCTCTTTTTGAGCAAATTTTTTTACTGCATCAGCGATTTGCATCTGTTCTTTAGTAAAACCAAATTCCATAACAAAATACCTCCAATAAAAAATGTAAACCAGAATATTTGATATTTGTCTGAATTATCTAAATTTTGAGAAATCTGGTTTTCTCTTCTCCTTGAATGCCTTATTACCTTCTGCAGACTCCTCTGTTGCGTAAAACATGCTCAATCCACCGACACCCAAATTGGTAATTCCTGTTATTCCATCAAATTCTGCATGGAACGCATATTTAAGCATTTTAATGGCAGTAGGACTCTTTTCTAAAAGCTCGGCACACAATTTATTCACCTCTGCATCTAATTGATCGTGTGGAACAACTGCGTTTACCAGTCCCATTTCAAGAGCCTCCTTGGCAGAGTATGTGTGACATAGATACCAGATTTCCTTTGCCTTTTTTAA
>CAXNND010000363.1:0-3024 GCA_964203105.1 Desulfamplus sp. | reverse complement strand
AGTTTCATATTTTCAATGGTGATCTTTTTATCACTGCCTCTGATATTAATGCGGGCTGAAAATGGGGCAATGGTGATCTTTTTGTGGATAAAACTGTCACTGTTAAGATTTATAACTATTGGTGATAATTTCTTTTTTGATGGCTCTTCCTTTGACAACCCATCTTTCATCGGTAACGGCAGGCTTATCATCTTCTGTTTTTCAAGTATAAATTTGAGATCAAGTTCCTTTGTGGTAATTGTATAATTATTGGTCTGGTTTGACTCAAATATAATTTCCTTGCCATCACTAAGAGAGACAAGGGATTTGTAAGTGTCAGACAATGGATTTAAAATATCTTCCAAGGTCTTTGTATTGAGCTTTCCTGTAAAACTTATAAAACCCTGCCTGTCTCCGTATAAAATAGTGGCACTCTCAATACCTTTATCAAATATTTTTATATTATACAGTGCATTTTTTGCCTGACCGCTTTTTTTCAAATATATCTGAGAATTCTCGTTGAAAATTAATTCTCCCTTTAAACTTGTTGCACTCTCATCGCTATCTTTCTCACTGATCTCATCATGGGGCTTTATTTTCTGTTCAAAATAAACATTTTTCAGGCTGAATGGGGTCTTTATATCACTTACTATGCTCATATTTTTCAATATATCTTTATGTATCAACCCACTCTTCATCAATGATGATATTGATTCTGATATTAGAGATGTATCCTCAATACAGGCATTACCAATGTCTATCCTGGTCATGGAGGGTGACAGCAGAAAATCAGCTTTAATATCTGATATTTTGCCTTTATCAGAGAGCAAATAACTATCAGTTGATTGCCGTAGTGTTAGAGAATTACATTCCCCAACAAAAAGGTAGTCCCATGTTTGATTATCCATGAGTCTCCCTTTGAATGCTATTTCTTTCAGATGGATAACTCCTGTGGAAGGTGTCAGAATTGACAATATAGATTCTCTTCCGACCAACGAGGTGAGCCAGGGAAGCACCTGTTCAATCACAATGTCTGTTCTACCTGATGATAGGTTATATTCTTTGCGTGATAGATTACCTGAATTTTGTAATACTATACCTGAACTACCCGAGTTAATTTTAAGCAGGTGGTTTTTATCAAGAGTCAGCGATGCGTCAAGATTTGAAAAAGTTGACTCTCCAACAGTTCCGTTAAGGTTGTCAAGACTGATCATTTTATCATTGTAGTGGAATTGACCATCAGTAATTGAGAACTTCTGTGGAAAACGCTGGTATTCACCATTGAGTTTAATATCATGGGCAGTTACAGATATTGAAGGTTTTCGATTCTTTTTCCCTTCAAGTTTTAAAGTGCCCCTTGTTTCCCCTTGAATATTATGGAGCATGCCAAGTTCTTTGGAGACAGGACTCTTTGGGAGCAACTCTTGTAATACGATGTTCAGATGGGCAAGGTCTGCATAAATATCAAACTCTCCTGAAAATCCATGATCTGGCTTGAGCAGATTTACATCAAGTGTCCCGCTGTTCACTTTTGAGGTCTTGATAGCCCCCTTCATAATTTCGGTATGCAGAATCCCGTTTTTCACAATAACCATGGCATCGGTTTCTGTTGCGGTAAGATTGGTGGCGGGAATGTTTATCGTGCCCTTTTTAACATCTCCTTTTATCACCATTCTACCTGGATTAAAAAGATTTTTGATTTCCTCACTGCCCAAAGTGCTGCCAAGATGATTATCTGGTGTGTTGACACTCTGAAACAGAACTTCAATTTTTTTAACAGCACCTCCATAAAGAATACCAAAAATATTTCCTGCTATGTGGTTGTCCGGCATAATCCTGAGAACAGCATCTCTTAACTCGTCAATATTGATCCCTTTTCCTGCAAACAGAAGAGATGTAGTTGAACATTTTCTGCCATCCTTGTTATTGTTATCATTTTTGTGATGCCTGAAATCTACAGAAAGCTCGGAAGAGAAAGGGGGGAATGCAATATTGTTCATTTTTATTGTGGATTCATTTTCTGTAACAGAGATGCTGCAAATGATTTTGTCTATTTTGATTGCTTTATTAGCCTTGTATTCCTTGCTCTCACTATCTGCTTTAATCGCATTTTTATTAGTGTCATGCCAACAAGTGGAGAAGAGAGAATGTGGTCTGAAATCATGGATGGTTATATCTCCTGCAATGCTCTTTGCAGGAGGGGAGATGAGAAGAGATATATCCGCTTTTTTGAAGATGTCAGAACTCAGATTGTTTATCTCTATGGAAAAATCTTTCTGTTCAGGTTCAAAATAGTCAAACAGATTGTCACCTTTGAATTGTATTGAGAGAAGTGAAGCAGACGAGAGGAGCAAAGGATTCTCAAGAGTGATGCTTTTTATAAGAATTTTTTTTTTTATAATTGAATCAGTGGAAAAACGGATCAGCACCTTCTCAATGGTCAGATTGTGAAGAGGAGGGGTTGTAATTTTAACGCCTGTAAATTCAATTGAGGGGAATGGGAAAAGAGCAACCGAGACCCTATCAAGCTTCACACCTTGAAGTAGTATTATCAAACCTCCAAGAGCCTCCCCACCTTTAAGATGCAGAGCCTCTTGGAGTCTGTTTGCGATAAAACTGGAAAGTCTCTTTTGGACAGGAGAGATGTCCATGATTACCGGAATGGATATAGAAATAAATATCAGAAAAACAGAAGTAAATACAAAGGCTGTTATCAATTTTTTAAATAATCTGATGCTTGTCAGCATGAACCTGCAAAGAAATCCCAAATGGTTATCCTGGTTGATTATTCCTGTCGCATCAAACTCTCAACTACCATTTGTAGCCCCGAGATTTGGCAATGTTTATAAAATCTCCCATAATCTCTTCAGTCTCTTTAAGCAAGATGTCCTCTTTTTCCTCTTTTTTGGGCATTTCAGGCACAACCTCTTCGTTATCTATCCCCTTTCTTCTTGGGTCTGACTGGGAAAGCTGCTTTACAGAAGAAAACGGCTCCTGCCCTTTGGCACGACGAAGACGGTTCTCAATTTCAAGCTCCATCCGGTT
>CAXNND010000362.1:0-3028 GCA_964203105.1 Desulfamplus sp. | reverse complement strand
GAGTGATATTGCGTCGTATGCCTGCTTTTAGACCGTATCTTTTTATGATTTTCCAGAACCCCTGACGAGTCATTGGTTTTCCTGCCCTTGCCACAAAAAGATATTTACTTGCAATATTGTGAAGCAGATGGGGGCGTCCCGCTTTAATCCATTCAAGAGTTCTCTCCTTAGCGTGAGACCCAACTGGTACCATCCGTTCACTTGACCCTTTACCAAATATTCTAACAAATCCCGCATCAAAGTTGATGTCCTGCACCTTCATATTAATAAGTTCCGACACCCTAAGTCCAGCCCCGTAGAGTATTTCAAGCATTGCTGCATTTCTAAGCTCACGGGGTTCTTTTATGTCTGGTATAGAAAGCAATTTCTCAATCTCCTCTATTGTCATAACTTCAGGAAGATAAAGACCTGTTTTGGGAATATCGACATTTTTGATAGGATCAGTATTAATAAGCTCTTCTTTTAGCAAGAACTTAAACAACCCCCTGATAGTTATGAGGTGTCTTGCCCGTGATCTGGCTGAAAGCCCCTCTTTTTGAAGATGGATAAGCCATGCAATAATAGCAGTTGTATCCACAGACTCAATCTGTTCCAAACCATTTTGAACCATGAAATCCACAAATCCGGCAAGGTCATGCGTGTATGATTCAAGGCTGTTGGCAGCAAGCCCCTTTTCAAGAAGCATGTGTTTTATATATAGGTCAGATATTTTATCAAGATGCACCATACAAATAATCCATTATCTCTATAGTATTCCAGATATACTCAAGCGGGAATAAATTGAGCTTTTTCTTGTAGGGGTTAGCAGCTAAGCCCTACAACCAATTATTAGGCTTTATAATGCGAATCAGAAGTTAGATCAATCCATGTTTTTTGTGATAGATTATTAAACAGGCTCCCCGCAAAATAAAGAGTTCGTCAGCCCGTGTATTTCTCTCTGTTTGACACATCTTCATTATTCAGGTAAAAGCGGATTGTTGATTTAACAATGTTCAACGATTTCATTAAATTCTGCACGTTATTTTTAAATAATCCATTAAATAATTAATTTAAGGAGAGCATCAATGGCTGGTCTTAACAAAGTTATGGTTATTGGTAACCTCGGAGCTGATCCAGAACTGAGATATTCACCTCAAGGAACAGCAGTTGCAAATTTTTCGGTCGCTACAACTGATTCGTGGTCTGACAAAAATACAGGAGAAAAACAGGAGCGTACAGAGTGGCATCGAATTGTGACTTTTGGAAAAATAGCAGAGAACTGTGCCAAGTATTTGGCAAAGGGCAGGCAGGTTTATGTTGAAGGCAGGCTACAGACAAGCTCTTATGAAAAAGATGGACAGACCCATTATGCTACCAAAATCATAGCAGATGTTGTTACTTTTTTGGGAACTAAACAAGATGGAGCGGGAGGATACAATCAGGGAGCTGGCGGATATCAACCAGCAGGAGGAGGATACCAGCCTCCAAGGCAGCAGCAGCAACAACCACCACCTCCTAACCAGAACACTGCATATCAGCAAGGAGGCAGTGGCTATCCGCCTCCTGCTGGCAATAATGCTATGAAGAGCAATCAAAATCCTCAGTCAATGCCTCCTGATCCAGGAATGGGCGGACATATTCCACCTGAAGATGACATTCCATTCTGATGCTATTCCATTTGATCTTATAATCCCCCGTTTCAACAGCTATACCGCCAACTGTCATAGATAATATGCGTTTGGGATTCAAAAAACGATTTGGCAACTTTTAAAAAGTTGTCAAATCTTTAATACATTTATCTCTAATTTGTCAGGTTTTGAACCATGTATAAATATCTTTTTGGTCCTATACCTTCACGTCGTCTTGGAATCTCGCTTGGAGTTGATCTGGTTACCCATAAAATCTGCTCTTTAGACTGCGTTTATTGCGAATGCGGTAAGACTACACAACTTACCCTTGAACGGAAAGAATATGTTCCTTACAAAAAGGTTATTGAAGAGCTGGAGCACTATTTTGCACACCATTCTGCACCAGACCATATCACCTTTTCAGGATCAGGCGAGCCTACCTTGAACTCCAAAATCGGGGATGTTATTGATTACATCAAGACTGGAGTAGCTACTAATGCTGTATCGGTTGCAGTGCTTACCAACGGCACTCTGCTTGGGGATGAGTCTGTCAGAAATTCCCTTTTAAGAGCAGACCTTGTTATACCTTCTCTTGACGCAGCCTCAATTTCAGCCTTTAAACAGATCAACAGACCTCATAAAGATATCAGTTTAACTGCCTATATTCAGGGACTTGTTGAGTTCAGGAGCGTTTATAAAGGTAAAATGGCTCTTGAAATTCTCATTCTGCCAGGATTCAATGACAGCCATGCTGATCTTGAGCTTCTCAAAGATGCCTGCTACAGAATCAACCCTGATGTTGTTCAGCTTAACACCCTTGATCGCCCGGGAACCATTGCCAATCTTACCCCTGCATCAATAGAGAGGCTTGAGGCGATCAAAGCATTTATTCAATCTGGACAGATTGCTAACTCCATTCAGGTCGAGACTGTGGCATCTGCTCCTAAACGTGAAGAGAGCAGAGCATACCGCAAAGATATGGAGTCTGCAATCTTGGGGACAATTCACCGCAGACCCTGCACTGTCGAGGACCTATCCTCAATTCTTGGCTCTGATATTAATCAGATAAATAGATATCTTTCCACCATGGAACAATCAGGCAAAATTATATCTGTGCTTGAGCAAAGGGGTGTTTTTTACCATAGTGTTAAACAATAAACTGTTAAAAAATCGTTTGAATATTCTGAATGATTTGCGATCTTCAATAATGTTCATAACAATTATTCCGGCAGGTAGAGATATCCCGTTTTCTCCGATCGGCATGATCCGGTTTTTTCCTGTAGTCGGGCTGATACTTGGCTCTCTTCTTGTCTGTTTTGATGCCATTGTATCTCTATTTTGGCCAGCACCTGTTGTGGCACTTCTTGATGTGGCTTTGATGGTTATCTTGACAGGTGCATTTCATTTAGATGGGCTTGGCG
>CAXNND010000361.1:0-3065 GCA_964203105.1 Desulfamplus sp. | reverse complement strand
ACTCCAGATTCCGGTTGGGAGCGAAGATTCATTTACCGGTGTGGTCGATCTTGTCAACATGAGACAGATCACATGGGATAATGATACTCTTGGAGCAGAATTTTCTGTTGCTGAAATTGATCAATCCAACGAATCTAATCAATTTGACCAATCAATAGTTGAACGGGCAAATGAATACAGAATAAAACTTCTTGAAGCCTTATCAGAATTTGATGACAGCATTATGGAAAGATATTTATCTGATGAGGAGATTTCCGCTACCGATCTTGTCAAAGCCATCAGATCTGCCACCATTGACCGAAAAATTGTGCCAGTTTTGTGCGGTACTGCCTTAAGAAACAAGGGTATTCAGCCTCTTCTTGATGCAATCAAGGATTATCTCCCAAGCCCTGCGGATATCCCGCCAGTTAAAGGTATTCATCCTCATACCCACGACACGGTTGAGTATCCTCCCCAGAAATCAGCTCCACTATCAGCCCTTATCTTTAAGGTATCAATGATTGAGGGCAGAAAGCTCTGTTTTGTAAGAATATATAGCGGCAAGATGGTTGCAGGAGAAGATGTATTCAATCCATGGCTCAAGAAAAAAGAGAAGCCGTCTCGGATATTTCAGATGCACGCAAATAAAATGGAGAGGATTGAAGAGGCAGTTGCTGGAGATATTGTAGGGGTTATTGGTCTTAAAGACTCATCAACCGGAGAGACCCTCTGTTCAGCAACAAATCCTCTACTGCTTGAGAGAATTGAGTTTTACAAGCCAGTTATCTCCATTGCCATTGAGCCAAAAAGCCATGCTGATCAGGAAAAACTTGAGGATGTCCTCAAAAAATTCACTATGGAGGATCCGACCCTTGAAGTTAAAACTGATGAAGATACAGGACAGACCATCCTTTCCGGTATGGGAGAGCTTCACCTTGAAATTATAATCAGCCGCATGATTCGCGAGTTCAACACCAATGTGAATGTGGGCAAACCTCAGGTTGTTTATCGTGAGGTTATGGAGTCTGCCTCAACTGGTCACGCTGTTTTTGAGAGGGATATTGCAGGCAAACCACACTTTGCAGAAATTGAAATAGTGCTTAACCCGTTAGATCGTGGAGCAGGCATCAAATTTACCAACAATCTGTCGAAAGATACGATCAGAGGTTATGAAGAGGCATGTCGCAGCCATCCTGATGGCCGTCGTGGTCATGGCACAGATAGCAGTCGTAGTACTGCTGGTGAGACTCTTCCGGCAGAGTTGATTACTGCCATTGAAAAGGGGGCAAAAGAGGCTATTGAAAGCGGCTTTTTAAAAGGATATCCAGTTGTTGATACCGAGATTGTGGTCAAGGGGTGTTCGCTGAGAGAGGGACAAAGTTATCCGCTTGCATTTTCAGTGGCTGCCTCGATGGCATGTAAAGATGCCATGGAAAAGGGGAAAATGGCTCTGCTTCAACCGATCATGGAGGTTGAGGTTCTGGTCCCTGACAATTACATGGGTGATGCTATCTCTGATCTCAACACAAGGGGCGGAAAAATTGAGTCTATAACCCCAAGGTCAAATATTCAGACTATTAAAGCAACTGTCCCTCTTTCCAAAATGTTTGGCTACTCAACAGCCTTGCGGTCTGCAACCCAGGGCAGAGGCAACTTTACCATGAAATTTTCACGTTTTGGCAGAGCTTAAACAGATATCTTTAATTTCGTACACATACAGATTCAACTTATAATACACTATAAAATATAAATCCTATTTGGTTTTTAACACAATTTATCAGGGAGTTTTTATGAAGACAGGATGTTATACTGCTTTGGCAACCCCATTTACCTCTACAGGAGAGTTAGATACAGAGGGGCTTGACCAACTTATCAGGTTTCAGATCGAGAACAATATAACCGGAATCATTGCAGCAGGAACTACCGGTGAAAGCCCGACCCTTCAATGGGAAGAGCACAACAAGGTGGTTGCTGCCATTGCGGAAGGGTCAAAGGGAAAATGCCTGTGCATTGCAGGGGCTGGCAGCAATAACACAAAAGAGGCTCTTGAAGCATCAAAACACGCTGTAGAGGCAGGTGCTGACGGGATTTTGATGGTTGATCCTTACTACAACGGTCCAAGCTCTCTTGAAATCCGCCGTGAATACTATGAACCTGTTGCAAAAGCCTTTCCTGACACAGAGATCATTCCCTATATAATCCCGGGGAGAACCGGAACGCAGTTATTGCCCGAGGACCTTGCAATACTAAGTCGTGAATACAAGAACATCATATCTGTCAAAGAGGCTACTGGCAATATTGAAAACATGAGACGGACACGGATTTGCTGTGGAGATTATTTCAAAATTTTTTCCGGCGATGATGCCATTTTGCTCCAAATCATGGCAGACCCCGCAATAAAGGCTTGCGGAGGCATCTCGGTTATCTCCAACATTGCACCAAAAGCATTGACCGACATGGTAAGGCGTCAGGCTGATGGAGATACTATGGGTGCAGAGGCTCTTAACAAGGCATTGATGCCTCTTCTTAGTCTTGTTACTGTAGTAACAGAGGAAAAAACCCCTTACGGTGCTGTTAAATGCAGGGCAAGAAATCCGCTTGCACTTAAAACACTCATGCTGCTACTTGGTATGCCTTCTGGTCCATGCAGACCACCTGTGGGGAAGATGACACAAAAAGGTCTTGATGTGGTAATTGAATTAACTAAAAAGGTGCAAAAAGCAAATCCCGAAATTTTAGAGCCTCTTGCAAGATTTTTTAATGTTGATATTGATGAAAGGCTTGATAATCCTGAATTCAGGAAAAATCTGTGGTACAATTATTAATGTTGCTAATCTCATTTCCAACGAAATTTAAAGATTTGACAACTTTATAAAAGTTGTCAAATCTTTGTTTGTTTCTATTCTTGATGTCCTTGTAAGAACTAAAATCTCAAAGTTGATTAAAATGCCATCATGAATCATATCCATAAGTTGTAAGTCTTTTATAAAACAAATAAGGTTCAAAAAAGGCGAAAAGCTCTTTGAAAATCTTGATAAACAGTTTTGGAGAGAAATTTATGGATAAACTGCCCGGAAATGCCCTGC
>CAXNND010000360.1:0-3081 GCA_964203105.1 Desulfamplus sp. | reverse complement strand
GTAATCGTAAGAGCTAATTTTTTACATCTTTCACTTATCAGTATGATTCTTTTATGGTTGCTTTACCGTTGTTCAAGTTTCAATATCCGACCATTCATAAAAGAACTTAAATATTTCTTTCTTATTTTACTTTTTGTATTTATCGTCAGGACGATAACAACTCCAGGTGTTCATATATCTATACCCATATTTAAATTCATTGAAGCATCAACATTTATGGGAAAAGATATAGGAGACATTATCACCTGTATAAATATAAATATTTTACAAAATGTCAATATAACAAAAGAGGGGTTGATCGATGGAGGGAAAGTCTCTTGGCGGTTTCTGATAATAATGATTATGGGGATCCTCTTTTCATGTTCAACTACATCTTCTGCCATAAAAAATGCTGTAATCTGTTTTTTGGAACCGGTTCCATTCATACCTGAAAAAAGAGTAGGTGTTATGGTCAGCCTGTTTATCAGATTTCTACCTTTGATCCTTGAAAAAGCCCATGAGGTGTCAGATGCCCAGAAGTCAAGGTGTGCCCATCTTAAGAAAAATCCGGTGAAGAAGATAAAAAATATTACCATTCCATTGCTTCAAAAAGTGTTTAACTCTGCTGATACCCTTGCAATTGCTATGGCATCTCGATGTTACAATGATAATAGAGCCGTAGTAACAGAGCAGACTGTTTTACGTTCAGGATATGAAGTTCATTTCTATGTTGGCACTATAGCTCTTTCTGCTATAATTCTATTTTTTTGATAACTCTGTTTATCTCTATTTTCAATCACATTATCTGCTTGATTTTGTTTTATGCGTGGTATAGTAGTGGTACTATTTCTCAACATACCTGACAATCTTCATTCTTTTTCCATTAAATTCCACTATATCCCCTGCAAAAATTTTTTTTCTCTTCTGCCTCTCCACGCTGCCATTTACAGTAACCATACCTCCTGTAATCGCCTGCTTTGCCTCACCACCGCTTAAGACAAGATTTTCAAATTTCAGGATTTTGCATAACTCAACTGGCTCATGATCAATAGTTACCATATTTAAAGTGCATATCCGATTCTGTCCTGCTGATTCAGTCCTTGGTGCATTTCCCATTGAATTCAAAGTGCTATCCAAATTGTATCTCCATTTGAGTTTATTGTTCTATTGTTCTGTTGGATACAAAGTTCTAAATATAAAGCATATAAAACTTCGTGAAAAAACCTTGCGAAACAACATCAGTGTCTGATAAATATAGGACAAGGTTTTGATTCTTTCCCTTTTAAAGTTGCGATACTCAAAATATTGAAAGCATTCAAAACGCTCCTTGTTTTTAAGAGGTCACGCAATTTTGTAAAAAAAACACTTATGACGCACGAGTAAGGAGGTAGCCGTGAAGAAACTATTTATTATCATAAATATTATCATTCTGTCAGTATTTTGTCTGTTGCCAGTTCATGCAAATGCAGATTGTGCAACTGTAAATGATGATTTGACCATTAATGTTCCATACGCAGAATTTGCATCCACCAGTATAGGCTTCTCACTTGCTGTTTACCGCAATACTTCTGATCCTTACGGTCTATATTTTAGATTAACCGATTTAAAACTGCTACAGCAGACATATGTAATTTTATCTGCTTTTATTGATTCTAATCTTAATATTAATATCAAATGTGCCTCATTTCAGGGTATTCAATATACTCTTTACCTTCAAAGCTACTCCAACCCTCTTGACAGCCAGTGGTTCTACTGGAAACTTGTTAACTATGCAGTCAGTGATGGTCAAAATCAAAAACCTGTTGCAGACTCAATATCTCTAAAGGTTGACTCTACAGTTCCATATATTGTCCAACAGCTATCTGCCCATGATTCTGATAATGATACCATTGTGTATGAAATTGTCTCTCCATCAACAGGTACCGGTTACTCTGCAGCCTATATTAACCCATCAAGTGGCACACTATACCTTACCCATGTACCTGCGGGCAATAACTCCTTTTCAGTCTCATTCAGGGTAACTGATGGCAGGCTATTCAGCGATCCGGCAAATATATTAGTTCAGGTCAACTACCTTTCAGATGACAATAAGGAGACAGGACAAAATGATGTTCTTGCTGAAGATTATTCCAAATTCTCCTTAAGCACCTTGAACAGTACCCTGCTGGGTAATGTTGGTGAGGAACCAACCACACCAAAATCAATTGATCTGAGTGCCAACTTTCCAAATCCAGGAGATCAGGGAAATCAGAGCAGTTGCGTGGGTTGGGCAACTGCCTATGCTTTGAAATCCTATCAGGAAAAGGTTGAGATGGGATGGGCACTTAATACGCCAGAGCACCTGTTTAGCCCAGCTTTTATCTATAACCAGATTAATGGGGGTCAGGATCAGGGTTCATATATCCATGAAGCGTTGAATCTTGCTGTGAATAAAGGGGTTTCTACCCTTGCTGCAATGTCCTATTCTGAGAGGGACTATAGAACCCAACCTTCTGCTGCTGCACTTACAGAAGCTGTAAAGTTCAAGGCTGCGGGCTGGCGAAGAGTTAACGACACATCACAGATAAAGGCTGCATTAGCCAACCGTAAGCCTGTCGTAGGGGGGATTGACGTATATCAGCAGTTGATGGATCTGTCAGGAAGCAATTCT
The DNA here is from genome assembly GCA_964203105.1 of Desulfamplus sp. Taxonomy (GTDB): domain Bacteria; phylum Desulfobacterota; class Desulfobacteria; order Desulfobacterales; family Desulfobacteraceae; genus Desulfamplus. Next base: position 452 of record CAXNND010000360.1, on the reverse strand, counting down.
GTTTATAATACCAAATCAGGTAGTTCACTTGGGGGACACGCAATTACCATTGTGGGCTATGATGATGATAGACATGGCGGTGCATTCAAGGTTATAAACTCATGGAGTCAGAACTGGGGGGATAACGGATTTTTCTGGATGCCCTATAATTTTGCATCCGGAGGAATTCTTTCAGAAGCATACGTACTTGAAGATGCTGAAAATTCAGAAATTGTCACACCTATATCCCCTGCTCCTACAGAACCTGAACCTGACTACAATACACTGCCTAACCTTACTGTAGTAGATTGGAACGCACAATATGATCCACGCCCAAGGGGGACGGGTCAGTTGACTTACAAAGTCCAGAATACAGGGTCAGGGGTTGCTCCTTTAGGAGCTGATGTAAACCTGATGCTTTCAGATAACACTGAGTTTACAACCAATGATTATTATGTGATTTATGAGACTAT
>CAXNND010000359.1:0-3086 GCA_964203105.1 Desulfamplus sp. | reverse complement strand
TCAGCAGCCGTTCAATATTGGAGTCAGTATCTGTTACGATAAGCATGTTTGTGTCTGCGTAAGAGAGGATAATGCTCCCCTTGGAGACAATAGGGGTAAATATCCTCTTCATCTCCTCTGCATCAGCATATTTAAGAGGGATAATACGCGTTACCATTTTATCCCCCCCTTCACCAAAAATCTGTGATTTTCTGAATGGCGATCTGTTAATTGATGAGCTGTTAAGAATTGTAGTCTCAATATTCTGGGAACGTGCATCAGGAGATGGGATAATCTTGATCACATCTCCTGCTTCAACAGCTGAAAAACCATGAACATTGAGTACAGATTCAAATACACTGTACGCCTCATTAACTGAAATTTTTGAAGGGGAGATAATGGTGACATTACCTTTGACACGGTTATCCACAATAAAATTCCTGTGGGTAAGTTCGCTTATGAATTTAATGAACAGATTTATATCAACGTCATTGAAATCTATGGAGACATAATCACCTTCTGATTTTGCAGCATCTTCGGTATGCTTTAAGTTATCTGCAGCATTAAGCGGGAAACTGAATATTAGTGAAACCATAAGGAGAAATATTAAGATTAATATGGATAAACGTCTATTTAATGAGCTGTTACCCAACCCAAAGTTATTCAACATGATATAAAATTTCCTTTACCTGACCGCGTCTTCTTATCCGCATCTTCATATCAGATGAGTTTTTCAGTCTGTCATACAGAGAGATGGCATCTTCCACAGACTTTATTTCAGTGCCGTCAACTCCCATTATGATATCTCCGTTCTGAATCCCCATATTCTTGAACATGGAGTTCTGCTTGATTCCATATAACAGAATTCCGTCAGCATTCCCACCGGTAAAATGAGGTTTGACCCGTACCTGGCTCATAAGTCCATTTATATCCTTCATAGACTCATCAATAATGTTCCTCTTTATGGAGATATTTGTACTTTCGTCATTTTCGCTATATAGAGAACCACCTGATTTGTTAGTCGATATCGTCGAACCACTGCCAACTTTAGAAGTTGGCTCCTCTGTAATTTCCAGCCTCTCGTCTGCTCCATTTCTCGAAAGAATAACGCTGAATCTTAATATTTTTTTAATAACAGCATCTTCAATTTTATCACCTTTTTTGTAAAGCTCCTGCCGTTTATCCTTATCAGTTTCAATTACCGCATAGTTTTCTGAATCTTCACCACCTGTTACTGTTCCCCAAAGTTTCAATTTAAGAGCTGTCTTTTCAAGTAAATCTAACTCTTTTTCAGAGATAGATTTATCATCTTTTTTACCATCGTCATTATGATTAATGTATCCTCCTGTTTTAAAAATATCCCGTTTGTGAATTATATCATAATGGTTAAGCGATGAAGCTGAAGAAGAGATTCCTGAATATTGACCTTTTGCAGAGGGTGAATTGGTAGTGCTACCCGTGTCAAGTTTAATAATATTGCCTGTGCCAAACTGGATAGATGAAGATGCCTTGGAGAGTTGCCGCATGAATGCACTATCTATATACTTATAAAACATATCAACCATCAGAAATAGTGTGGCAGTTAAAAATAGAATATTGAATAGATTAAATAGATATTTCATGGTAAATGCAATTCCAGGTTATTTTTAGATTGCATCAGGTGAGCCAGTTTCAAAACTGCCGCCCCCTTCATTGCACAGGTGGATTTCTTTAAAAAGGAGTTTTAATATTGACTACAGATATTAACCAGACAGCCATTACTAAAGCCTCTTCCATTAACACAACAGCATATCAATCTTCTAAATCTTCAGAAACAGCAGGGGTTCTTTTTCTTGCACCTGCGTTCTTAATATGGGGGTTAAGCCCCATCTACTGGAAGCTGCTATCACACGTATCATCAATTGAGCTTTTATTTCAACGTGTTATCTGGTCATCTCTTCTGCTTTACGCCATTGTCTTATGGCAGGGGAGAAGCCATGAAATCAAAATGATACTCAAAAGTCCATCTACCATGATAAGTCTTGCCGGAAGCACTGTTGTCCTGTCTTTGAACTGGTATCTTTATATTTGGGCGGTCAACCATAATCAGGTTCTGCAAACAAGCCTTGGGTACTATATCAACCCCCTGATAATGGTAATTCTTGGGGTGATCTTTCTAAAAGAGAGGTTAAGAAAACTTCAGATGTTTGCCTTGGCACTTGCCGGTGGTGCAGTGATATATTATGCTATGGGACTTGGGCAGTTTCCCTGGATTGCTCTGACAATCGCACTCTCTTTCGGGCTTTACGGACTTTTTCACAAAATGACATCTGTATCGTCGCTGACCGGACTTTTAGTTGAGACACTTATTCTATCCATACCAGCCACTATATATATTTGTTGGTGGCAGATTCAAGGGACATCTGCTCTCTTCAGGGTCAATATTGCAACGGATCTGCTGCTTGTTGGCTCCAACCTCGTAACAGCTCTTCCCCTTCTTATGTTTATTATTGGAACAAGACGGAGCACCATGACAACTGTTGGATTCATGCAGTACCTCTCACCAAGCATTACATTTCTTTTAGCTCTCTTTATCTACCATGAGCCATTTTCACACGAGAGGCTTATCACATTTATACTTATCTGGATAGCACTTGTCATTTACAGCTTAGATTCCCTGCACGCTTTCAGAAAGAGAAGAGAAGGTTGTCAGAAGCGGGGATTACCACTATTAACACAGATTAGCAATCTCGCACAGATTTTAAAAAAACTTCTGAAACCTGTGTAATCATCTTAATTGTGAAGCCTGTCCAATCATATCAATCCGTAATTCAGAAAAAGGGATCAGAGAACAACCTCAAGCTCACCTTTTGTGATAGGTTGCGTCCCAACTTTGCCAACAACCACACCGGCTGCCTTGTTGGCAAGCCTTGCCGCCTCCTGAAATGAAAGTCCAATCGAGATACCTGCTCCAAAAACTGCAATCACAGTATCTCCCGCACCCGAAACATCATAGACCTGCCTCGCCTGGGTTGGAATCAGCAGAGGAGATAGGCTCTTCTCACCTTTTATTTTGCTATTGTCTTCGCAATTGTTTTGTGTATTATCTGTATGATTGCATTTATCAT
>CAXNND010000358.1:0-3092 GCA_964203105.1 Desulfamplus sp. | reverse complement strand
TGTAAGAATACAAATGCCTGTGCCAATACCATTATAAAAATGGCTGAAAAAAAGAGTATATCAGACTTATGGGAATATATTACACCGGAGGCAGTTACAGCGTATCTCAAAACTTTGCCACCAGATGAGATTCACTGTTCTGAATTGGCAACAGGTGCCTTTTATCTGGCACTTAAGAGTCTGGAACGTAGTGAATCTAAAAAGGAGTAATGAATCAGTAAATATTTATCAGTGTATTATACGCATCTTGTATTTCAATAAATTTTTTATTTGCAATCTCTTGAAGTTCTTTACCAAGGTGGGCAACTCTGTCAGGGTGATACTGCTTTACAGCACGTCGGTAGGCTGCTTGAATATCAGTTTTGGTTGCCCCAGGAGAGATCCCAAGTATCTGGTATGCAGATTTTGGGGTCTCTTTTTTTTGTAAAACATCTTCTTTTGCTGTTTTTTTATAGAGATAATCAGGAATCTTGCCATATTTTATATAGTATATGATTGCAGCAATTACAGCAGTATCATCAAACCATCCAAGATAGGGTATAAAAAAATCAGGTATTATATCAATCGGGCTTATAAAATATGCCGCCGCAATCAACCCAAGAAGTATTTTATTGTAGGTAGTCATCTATTTTATTGCAACTATAGTGTAATAGCTATTTTGTACAATATCAGACATTATGTATTAAATCAAGATTGAATAGTTCACTCAAATTTCAATCTACAAGATATACTACTCTGATGGTTTGAATATCTTTTTTATCGCCTGAATGTCATGAACTTTAGATGGCATTAAATCTAATTTCCGTTTTGTAAGCATCTTTAACCCCATATCCATATCAGAAAAAAGATCCATTGTCCTAACTTTATATCTAAGCATAATTTCAAGTTTATGTGTTCTGCCATATCGTTGAATGGAGTTGAGCACCTCTGTATGAAACCCAAGAACTCCAGGTTGCCCAACCTTTATATTTTGTTCAAGTGCAATCTGACGCAGAGCATCCATTATGGCAGACATATCAATTGCCATGGGGCATACATTTGAACATGTATTGCATCCTACACATATCCATATTGTTGAGGATTTTAAAGCCTGATCATATAATCCTAACTGTAAAAGCCTTATGATCCCATGGGGAGCGTAGTCCATTGCCTTAAAAAAAGGACATCCACCAGCACAGCATCTACAGTGATAACAGTTATTGTAGTTGACATGTGACCGCTGCATGACTTCTGAGGCAACATCCAAGTCTGCTTCTAAATCTGTTTCTCTATTGCGATTCATATTATGACCCATTGTACTAATCTACGGTCCAACGATTATATGGTTTTATGTTACAAAAAAGTGGTGGACAAAACTCAAGAGAGGCTAAATGACTCCTAAATCAATAGCTTTTATAACCTGCCTTGCCTCTTTGAAGGTGGTGTCTATCTCTACAGCTTTCTGAAAAAATTCCCTTGCCTTGTCTGTATCCTTCATATCAAGATAGATTCTTCCCATGTTGTAGTATATATTTGGTTCATCTGGATGAATCTTCAATGCTTTTCTGTAGTGCTTTAATGATGTCTTGTGATCTCCTCTTTTGCGGTAGATAACCCCAAGCGAGTTGAAAACATTCAGAGAGCCAGAGCCAAGCGTAAGTATCTCGTTGAGAATATCTTCTGCATGGTCATCATTATCCCTTTCAAGGTGTATCTCTGCCGCATAGCTTAAACATTCATCTGCCTTGTCGTTTTGCCCAAGAGCACGGTATGCTCTGCCCATCTCCTCATATGCCTTAGCAAACAGACGATCAAGTTGAGTGGCTTTTCTGAACGCAACAATGGCTTCTGAATATTTACCCTCAATACTTTTTATATAACCTATATTGTAATAATATTCAGGGTTGTCTTTCTGGTTAACAATTAGTTTAAATTCATTTATTGCCTCATCATATTTGCCATCATTGACAAATTGAGACCCTTTATTAATCTGCAATTCTGTATTGCCTACAACCAAATCCTTTGCCTTGCCAAGCGTGGCTGTTATTTTTTCTTGAAGTATTTTCATGGTACAGGGCATGACAAGCAGCCCACTTACACTTGCATGTCCAGCCTTTAGAACCTTAATAGTTGTAAAGGCTGGATCTGTAAGAAAAAAAGGGGTGTAAGCGTATTTATCCTTTTTACGCATCATCTTTAAAAAACCAAGTCCATTAATGTTTTCTGTTTCATAGGAGCATATAATACAGTTTACCTCTTTTTTCCCTGTGATAAAAACAGCCTTCTCATCAGTTGGTATGGAAATAGTGTTGGGAAATCCAAGTTTATGGATAGCCTTGGTAAGTCCGGTTAATATTCTTGGATCTTCGTTGACAATAAGGATATGATTCTGTGCTGTCGAATCTGTCTCGGACGAGTCAGGTGAATAGAATTCAGATAGCATCAAGATATAATCTCCTTTGGATGATTTTTATATCAGAACTCTTGCTTTGAGAGATGTGCTGAACTGTCTTGCTGGAACTTCCATCTGTTTTTGAACCATTTTCAAATGTTGAAATGTCACTGTTAACTGCCTTAATGTCCTCAACAATCGTTTTTATACGCTGAATCAGTTTGGGAACAGGCTTTGATGCCAATTGAAAAATAGCATAGTTAGAGCCTTTCCCATGATATTTAAGAATTTTCATTGCTGTCTGATAGCACTTTTCTTCAAGATTCTCAACCTGTTCAAGAGCAAGAACCTCAAAGAAAATTTCTCCCCATGAGTTTCTGATAAGAAATTCAGCCGATTGAAGTTCATATTTCATATCTGTAGCACTCTCTTTTCTATCAATATTAAAACCTTTTTCATCAGCCATCTGTAGTTTGTTGATAATCAAGACAATTATAATCTTCTCGGAAAATGGTTCATAGAGAAAGGGTTCGTCAGAGAGCGGAAGCCAAGGTTGAAGGGCAAGGTAGATGTCATCGCAATCTGCATCTCTTTCAAGGCTGCCGTATAATCTGCAAGGTGCTTTAATCTCTAATTGGGTTGTTCCCCTTATATAAAGGTGGTTATAGAAGCTCCAGCCAATAACTTTCATAAAATGTTGTTCAGAGTAGAGCAGTTTATA
>CAXNND010000357.1:0-3102 GCA_964203105.1 Desulfamplus sp. | reverse complement strand
GGGTTTCCTGTGGTTATAAAAGGCGTTGGCAGCAAATTTGCCCACAAAAGCGAGATGGGTCTTGTCCATGTTGGGATTGCTGATAACGATTCTCTTAAAAAAGCGGTAAGTGCAATTATTGGAGTTTGCTCTGTCATTGAAAATGGGGAAAAAGAGACTAAAGATAGTGAAATATTTGAGAGCGTTAAAGGAGTTGAAGGTCTTGAAGGAATTTTAGTTCAACCCATGATTAAGGGTAAAAGAGAGCTTGTTGCAGGCATGTTCCGTGATCCCCAGTATGGACCTGTAATAATGTTCGGTCTTGGTGGAATATTTACAGAAGCCTTGCAAGATGTCTCTTTCAGGCTTGCCCCACTCACTGATTGGGATATGGAGGAGATGATAAATGAGATTGCATCCAAAGCCATGCTTGGCAATTTTCGTGGTGAAAAGTCTGTCAATAAAAATCAGATAAAGGCTGTTTTGTCAGGACTTTCAAATCTTGCATTCAACTCCCCTGAAATCAGAGAGGTTGATATAAATCCCCTGATTGCCACATCAGATGGTGAACTTGTGGCTGTTGATGCTCTTATAGTAAAGAATGCCGCAGATACAGAAAATTTGCCCATCTCTACAAATGGTTCTTCAAGTAATGATTCATCGAAATATAGCGATGATCAGAAAGTTGCCCTTAGATCACAAATCAAGCCAAGACCTCATGTTGACAAATTACAGCTTGCTTCCCTTTTCTATCCAAAAACTGTTGCCTTTGTTGGTGCATCCGGCAATATTGCCAAATGGGGAAACAGACTTCTGACAAATGCCTTGAGCGGTACATTCAAAGGCTCTGTATATCCTGTCAATCCAAAAGGCGGAACAATAATCGGGCAGCCGGTTTACTCTTCAATCAACGATATTGAACAGGATATTGATCTTGCGGTTATAACACTTCCTGCAGATAAGGTGCTTGATGTTATTCCACAACTCAAGGCTAAAAATACCAAGGGTATGCTTCTTATTACATCAGGTTTTTCAGAGACCGGAGAAGAGGGGATGAGGCTTGAGCAGCAGGTTGTCGCAAAGGCTGCTGAATGCAATATTATTATTCTTGGACCAAATACGATGGGTATATGTAATCCGCACGCAGATTTTGCCTGCAGCGGTGCACATGTCCACCCGCTTCCAGGCTCAACAGCCTTGGTGTGTCAATCAGGTAATATGGGTACCCAGCTTTTGGCGTTTGCTGAACAGCAGGGAATAGGTATCAGGGCATTTTCAGGTTCTGGAAACGAGGCTATGGTAACTATCGAGGATTACATGGATATTTTTGAGATTGATGAAAAGACAGAATCTGTGGTTCTCTACATTGAAAGCGTGAAGGATGGAAGACGATTTTTTGAGAGTGCAAAAAGGGTGTCAGAGAAAAAACCTGTTATAGTGTTAAGTGGTGGACGAACAGAAATTGGAGGTAAAGCTGCGGCAAGCCATACAGGTGCCCTTGCCTCAAACGCAAAGGTTACAAGTTCAGCTTTCAGGCAGGCAGGAATAATTGAGGTTCGGCAGTCAATGGATCTTCTTGACATGTCTGCCATTTTTTCCTCCATGCCTTTGCCAAAGGGCAACAGGGTTGCTATTATGACACTTGGAGGAGGATGGGGTGTGGTTACAGCGGATTTGTGTGCAGAGTATAACCTTGATATCCCCTCACTCTCATCCGATATAATTCAGAATCTTAACACTCTGCTCCCTGATTATTGGAGCCATGCAAATCCGGTTGATATTGTGGGTGAAGGTGACCCGGCTATTCCGAAGATAGTGCTTGAAGAGCTTTTAAAATGGGATGGATGCGATGCTGTAATACATCTTGGTATTCATGGCAAACGTCTTGTTGTGGAAAAGATGGTTGCTTCAATTCCAAAGGTTGATCCTGCCAACTCCGAAGAGAGTCTTGCTCCCATGAAAAGCATGTTGCTTGAAATCGAGAATGAATATGTCTCCCATGTTATTAAACTGACTGAAAAGTATGATAAACCTGTTTTGGGTGTCAGACTTCTGACTGACAGCACAACCAGAAGCATTTACCGTGAAGACGGATGTAAATATAATGGTCTTTTTTTCCCATCACCGGAACGGGCGGTAAAGGCACTTGCCGGCATGTGCAAGTATAGCCGGTGGCTGAAATTTCATAATGGATATCAACAGGTTAGATTTAGAAACTGATGTTGCTTTAATGAAGTAGTGCCGGAGTAACAGGATAAAAGCGTTGGAACTGTAAATTTGTCTTGGCTTTGGCGGAAGCATAACACGGATATTCGAGAAAATCAGTGAATACTACTTAATCGCAATCACTGATGCAAAGTTGAACCATTTAAGCCAAACATTTATTGTATTGAATCCGGCTTTTTTGAGCCTTATTGTATGAGAGTCAAGAGTTTCAGGAATCAAAATATTTTCAAGTGCCTCTCTTTTCCTGCTTATTTCAAGTTCTGAATATCCGTTTTCCAATTTGAATCTTTTATAAAAATCCTGTTCAAGACATGACATTCTTTCATCATTATGGATAATTTTTTCAGTCAAAAGGAGAATCCCCCCTTCAGTCAGTCCATCATAAATTTGATGAATAAACCGCTCTCTTTTTAGAGGTTTAATGAACTGCATTGTAAGATTGACAATAACAACCGATGCATTGACAATTGGTATATCCTCTGCAAGTCCGCACACAAGAAATATGTTTCCAGCCTTATCAGGTTGCTTAGATTTATGATTATCAATATCTTTAATCCTGCCTTGATATTTTTGCATCATGGGTAGAGAGCTGTCAACAGCGATCATGTTATAAGATGTGCCCCTAATTTGTCCAGAGTGCTCATTTATATCAGAGTTTGCCTTTGATGATATATTTTGATTAAAAGCAGCATCTATAATAATACCAAGATTGCCATGCGAACACCCAAGATCGTATATTATTGTTCCTTTCTGGTAAAATTTTGATGTGAGCTGGCACTGTCTTTTAAGGCTCTCCATGTAAAATGGCACTGATCGTTTTATCATGTCATCAAATACAGATGTGACCTCTTCATTGAACTCAAATGGAGCCACAGGCTCTTTTTTAAGGGCAAATAT
>CAXNND010000356.1:0-3107 GCA_964203105.1 Desulfamplus sp. | reverse complement strand
GCCTTCATAAGTCCAATATTGCCCTCCTGGATGAGATCCAGAAACTGAAGCCCCCTATTGGTATATTTTTTTGCAATACTTACCACTAAACGAAGATTTGCCCGAACAAGTTCGCTTTTGGCATCTTTTGCCTGCATCCTGCCACGGTCAATACCTTTGACAATTTTTTTCAGGGAGGATACATCCCCTTTGAGCATCGCTTTCTTATTTTCAATCTGCTCTGTGATGATATTAAGATCACTACAGAGTGTGTGTGCACGTGACTCTGTTATATCTGAATGGGTGGTTGTCCAATGTATAAATGCATCAGGGTTGAGAAGTTCAAGACATAGGTCATCTTTTTTTGCCTTGAAGGTTGCCGCACATCGTTTGATAAGATTATCCATAACATCAAACCATTTGATATTACCTCTTATCTCTTTTTCAATTTCATCTATGATCCCGTTCTCAATACGCCAAACCTTCAAAAGATCGTATATCTCTTCATTATTGCTTCGTATATCATTTTTTAACTTTCTGGCATGGGCAGGATCAATATCTGGGTTGCAGATTTCAGACCTCTTTTCCTGATTTTTTATATGAACTGAACGGATATCCGCAAGGGTTTTCAAGACCTTTTCCCGCTTTTCAGATTCATCTGCAAGAACATCTCCCTCATCAACATCCCTTAAAAATTGCTTAAGAGGCATTCTTTTTGATTCGATTTTCTCACCTCGCAAGAGAAGAGCATTAACAGCAAGGGGGCTTGCCAGCATCGATTTGAGTATCTCATGTTCACCAACCTCTATTTTTTTGGCAATTTCTATTTCGCCTTCACGGCTTAACAGTGTCACCATTCCCATTTCACGGAGGTACATCTTAACAGGATCAGTTACTGTACCAAATTCCATGTCGTCAGTCGCTTTACCGTTAAACTGGGTGCTCCGTTTAACTTTACGTATTTTTTCTTCCTTGTCGCTCCATCGATCAATATCGGGATCATCAGCTGGCATTGATTCATCATCAGATATCATATGAGTTCTTACATCAACTCCATCTCTTTTATACTGATCATTCAAGGGTTTATATAAATCCTTTACAGTTTTGTGTTGCTCTTTTGACCTAATACGATCGTTACTGACCTTCACTTGTTGATTTAAGGATTTGGAAGGTTCATGTAGCATTTCAAGTCCATTAACAGACGGATCATCCCGCTCTACAGATTGTCTGATCCTGTTTTTTGAGTTTTCCTTATCCATATCGACAAGTGTGATACCCAGATTGCTAAAACTCATCAGGATATTGTCAATCTGATCAGAAGATTTAACATTATCAGGAATGGCCTCATTAATTTCGGCATAGGAGAGAAACCCCTCTTTTTTCCCCTTTTCAATCAAATCTCCCATCTGTTTCCTTAAAGCCCCACTATCTCTGGATTCAACCGAGTTTGTTGCCATAAAAAATGCCTCCCAAAGGCTCTTGATTATTCATAACCCCGTAATTTTCGGATCTCAATCTGTCGCTGCCTGAGTAGTTCCAGAGTGATATCTGTATCACTATCCTGTTTAGCGTTTACGCTCTGAGCTGTGACCATGCCCTGTTCTGCTTTTATACTCTTTCCTAACTGTACGTGATGTATTTTTTGTGCTATATAGGTTCTTTTGTTTAGCTGTTCAACTCTTCGGATTTCATGTGTCAAGGTACTGTCAGCCCTCTGCCTGACATGAATTATCCTTTTAATAAGGAAAAGAGACTTGTCCATTACATTATCGACATCTGCAAACTCAGCCATTGCAAGAGAGGCAATAAGTTCCCTGTCTGCCTCACTGCGAGCAGATGTCATAACTTCTCCTACAAGCCCTACCCCTGTTTGACTGATATAAGAGCCACTTGGATTAACACAATTTATTGATTCGTTATCATAGGAACCTGTGTTTTTAATGCAAGATAAATGATCGTAAAAAGAGGCAGAGACATTAATGATAAGATTGCCAATATCCTTGAGTCTTGGGGAATAAAAGTAATCAAGTAGATCATGCTTTCTGATCTCATCAATTATTTGAGGAAACTGGAGCATCATTGAGAGTATCTGTTCCTCTCTTGGTATAAATGTATATTCCTGACTAATGCTGTCTAAACTCCTGGAATCATTGATATATCTGCGATCCGATTTTTTCTGATTAAGACCCATAATAAATGCATTGGAGCTTACAACAGTCTGCCTGACTTTTTCAAGCACCGCACCCTCATCAACCCCAAGACGCTCTGCTATATCCCTTATATATAAAGAGCGTGCCGTGCTATCTTGTATTGCTGCCAGATGCGTTTTCATCTCTTCAAGTATAGCCACCTTCCCTTCAATAGATGTACCATACTTTTTCAAAGCCATTTCAGTCAGGAACCCAATAGCCGGCATGGCATTCATGGATTCAATCTCAAAGGCTTCTGCACCATATTTTGTGACAAAAGAGTCTGGATCATCCCCCTTAGGCAGAACAATTATACTCAGCTCAATTTGCTCTTTGATGAAAAGATCGACACTCCTGCGAGCAGCATTTACACCTGCATCATCAGAATCAAAAACAAGAAATATCTTTGAAGAGCAGCTTTTTAGCAGACGGACATGTTCCATTGTCAATGCAGTACCCAGAGTTGCCACACAATTTTTTATGCCGCTCTGGTAAAGTGAGATAAAATCAAAATACCCCTCAACAATATATACAGCATCCTTTTGGCGGCAATACCGCTTTGACGCATGAAGACCGTAGAGGATTTTTCCCTTGCTGTAAATTGGTGTCTCTGGTGAGTTGAGGTATTTGGGCATGGAATCATCCATAACACGCCCCCCAAAACCTGCCACCTGCATATTGACATCAAATATTGGAAAGATGATCCTGTTTCTGAATCTATCATAGTATCCTGTGCCTGTTTTACGCTTAAGCACAAGACCTGACTGCTCTGCCATAATTTTAGAGAGTTTCATTTGCCTGAGCAGTGAAACCACACTGTCCCACTTATCAGGAGCATAGCCTATACCAAACTCATCAATTATACTCGGCGTAATTGAGCGTTTTTGAAGATAGTCCCTTGCCAATGCAGCCGATGGATTTGATTTTAGTTGCCTTGAG
>CAXNND010000355.1:0-3109 GCA_964203105.1 Desulfamplus sp. | reverse complement strand
GCTGCAAGACCATCTTTTCTGACCATAATGTTGTTTCGTGTCCAGTTCAGGAGTTTCTCAAAAGTGATTTTGTCGTTATTGTACAATGAAAGCAGGAGTCCATATCCCTGACCCTCTGAGTGGCTGATATTGTTCTGAAAAAAATCTGTAACCCTTCCATCAGAAGAGATAAAGTGGTTTTTATAGTAATCCCATGTTCCCGGGTTATCACCAGCATAAGCAAATTCAGCCTGAAAAGGATGGTTGGTGCTTATTAAAAACATCGTAGTCATGCAGAAAGCAAAGCAGAAGATAAAATAAGTTAATTCATTCCTGTTCCTGATTTTATTGAGCATTGGAAAGCCCCCTTTTTCGTCTTATTTTGATAAGTTGATATAAAAACAACGACAATGTGCGGTATGCTATACAGATTTCTGGTCCCCTAACAACTGAAACTAAAATTATACTATCAATACTTTATAATAAATTTAAAATTCCGGCATCTTGTTAATCACAACATGATAAACAAAAACAGCCATCCCGACACATATTGCACTGTCTGCCACATTAAAGGCTGGCCAGTGGTAATAGCCAATGTAAAAATCCAAGAAATCCACAACCTTTCCATACCGAAATCGGTCAACAAGATTGCCCACAGCACCGCCAAAAATTGCAGCAAGACCTGATGCAAGCAATGGATAGCCATCTGCCGCTCTTCTGTAAAACCACAAAAGGGCACAGGCTACCACAGAAGAGACAAAAAGAAAGAAAAATTGTCTTACCACAGCAGAGTGGTCAGCAAACAGTCCAAATGCCCCTCCAGGGTTCAGGACATGGGTAATATTAAAAAAAGATGTGATGGCAATCGTTTCATGGAACATTAAACTGTTTGAAATAATAGACTTTGTCAACTGATCGAGCACAATAACAGCAGTGCTTATAAGGGTAAGTCTTATGATTGCTCGCCTTTGATTTGGTTTCAAGTGTTAACTCCTTTTTTATACCTTGTGCTACTTCAAAAGTTATACCATATCTTGTCTCTTTTTCACTATTTGGAATGATGTGAGACCAGTGCTGAACCATTTAGTTTTTGATCCTTTCAACAATTGCCCTGAATCTCTCTTCATCCAAAACTGACACCCCAAGCTCCTCTGCTTTTGCAAGTTTGCTGCCAGCAGCTTCACCCGCTATAAGGTAATCTGTTTTTGCACTGACGCTTCCGGTCACCTTTGCACCCGCCTTTTCAAGCAGAACTTTTGCCTCTGTTCGGGTCATGCTCTTCAAGGTACCTGTTAAAACAAATATCTTGCCCCTGATTGAAGTTGATTCTGAGCCGTTATCACCATCTGATTTTTCTCCCGACCAATCTTGTTCTATCCAATCTTGTTCTATAATGGTTACACCGCTATCTATTAATCTTCTGATAAGGGCAACATTATCAGGGTTATGAAAAAAATCATACACAGCACCGGCTGTTTTGGGACCAATTCCTTCAACCATCTCCATATCAGCCACAGATGCACAGATGAGGGCATCAATAGTTCTGAATCTTTCAGATAAAAGAGATGCCGCATTTTCTCCAGTGTGATCAATTCCAAGGGCGTAGATGAGACGTTTGAGTGATATATTCCGTGATTGTTCAAGGGCATTGATTATATTGTTTGCAGATTTTTCGCCCATCCGCTCCATTGAGGCGAGCATCTTTCTGCCTTGATTATCCTCACTGGAAAGGGTAAAGAGATCAGCAAATGAGGTTACCACCCCCCTGTTTACCAACTGCTCCACAAGTTTTTTACCAAGTCCATCCACATCAAAAGCTGATTTGGATACAAAATGTTTTATCCGCTCTTTTAACTGGGCACTGCAAGAGGCGTTAATACACTTGATTGCAGACTCATCCTCAACCCGTTTCACCGGACTTTTACAGGCAGGGCAATAAATAGGCATTGAGAATGGCTTTTCACTGCCCGAACGTTTTGATTCAATAACCTTTACAATCTTTGGAATAACATCCCCTGCACGGATAACAACCACACTATCTCCAACTCTTATATCCTTTCGTGCGATCTCGTCCTCATTGTGTAGAGTTGCTCTGGAGACAGTGACACCACCGACATTAACAGGCTCAAGCAGTGCAACTGGTGTGAGGATGCCTGTCCTTCCCACCTGGACAATTATAGATATTACCACTGTTGTTGCCTCCATTGCCTGAAATTTGTATGCAATTGCCCATCTCGGGCTTCTTGCCTTAACCCCGAGAGTATTCTGGAGACGAATATCATCAACCTTGACCACCATGCCATCAATCTCGTATGGAAGGGAATCCCGCTTCTGTTCAAGCTCTCTGTAATACTCAAGAACCTGTTCAATGGTAAGTCTTGTACAGATAAGAGGGTTGACCGGAAAACCATAAATCTCAAGACTTTTCAACATCTGGCTATGAGATGTTATTCCACTGCTAATCATAAATCCACTTTCATCAACCCTGTTGCATCTTGAGTTAACCTCCGGTACTGTTGATTCGCCCGCTGTTGCTGCTGAATCATCCACCTTTCCTGTTGAATCTGCTCCTATCCCATAGACAAAAATTGAGAGTGGCCTTGCTGCGGTTTTCCTTGAATCTAAATGTCTTAATGCACCTGCGGCAGCGTTTCTTGGGTTGGCAAAAAGGTACTCTTTTTGTTCAAGTCTGGTTTTATTCAGATTTTCAAAGTCCTTCCTGTTAATTATTACTTCGCCTCTTATCTCTATAAATGATGGTATGGAGTAACTGGAATTATCAGAGAGTTTAAGTGGAACTGAACGGATGGTTCTCACATTTTCTGTAACCACCTCACCTGTGACTCCATCTCCTCTGGTGGTTGCTCGGATTAATATACCATTCTCATAGGTAAGCTCGACAGCAACCCCATCAAGTTTTGGTTCAACAGTATAAATATCAAGAGCAGCATCAGATTTGTTCTGCTGATCTATTTGACCTTCCAGAAACTTTAGGGTGCGATGGTGAAAATCAATCAGATCATTGTCATTGAAGGCATTGTCAAGACCAAGCATTGGAATTGAGTGTTGTGCCGTCTCAAATGATTCAAGAGGAGGAGCACCAACCCGTTTTGTGGGAGAGTCGGCAGTT
>CAXNND010000354.1:0-3114 GCA_964203105.1 Desulfamplus sp. | reverse complement strand
ATCTTGGTTGGCAGGAGTTTGTTACTGACAGAAATCTTAAGACAATCATCGGGATTTCCTTGAAAAATAATCGTGATCTTAGGCTTGCTGCATTAAATGTGGAAAGGGTGCGAGCACTCTACGGGATTCAGAGGGCAGAACTCTTGCCTGTAGTCAGTTCAACAGCCGGTGCTGCCAAACAGAGAACTGCATCTGATCTTACAAATCCAGGTTATCCGAGGACAACAGAAAAATATGGGGTCAGTATAGGTATTGCTTCATGGGAGATTGATCTGTTTGGACGTATCCGCAGCCTTAAAGATCAGGCACTTGAGGAGTATCTTGCCACAGAAGAGGCACGGAGAGCTGCACAGATATCCATAATATCTGCAATTGGCAGGGCATATCTGACTCTTGCTGCTGACAGGGAAAATCTTGCGATTGCAAGGTCAACACTTGAAAACCAACAGTCAGCTTACAGGCTCATTGAAAAGCAGCACGAAGTGGGGATTATTACAAGACTGGATCTCCGTCGAGCACAGACTCCTGTCTATATGGCTCGGGAAGATGTTGCCAGGTTTCAACAGTTGACTGCTCAGGATCAAAATGCCCTGAATCTTCTTGCAGGCTCTCCTTTACCGGAATCTCTTCTGCCGGTTGACCTTAGCAGTGTCAGCCCTCCGAAGGCTATTCTTACTGGAGTCTCATCTGCATTACTTTTCAATCGCCCTGATATAATAGGGGCAGAACACAGGCTCAAAGGGGCTTATGCCTATATTGGTGCTGCAAGGGCTGCTTTTTTCCCAAGAATTTCTCTCACCACCTCATTTGGAACTGCAAGCGAAGATCTGTCTGGACTTTTTACTTCTGGTTCAGACACATGGAACTTTGTACCAAAAATTTCTGTTCCGATATTTGATGCCCGCACATGGGCAGCGTTCAGGGTGAGCAAGGCTGAACGGGAAATTGTTCTCACCCAATATGAAAAGACCATTCAGACAGCCTTCAGGGAGGTCTCTGATACCCTTGCTGTAAAAGGTACGGTAGATGAGCAGATATCAGCACATACATCCCTGGTGGAAGCTACATCAGAGACATACAGACTCTCGGAAGAGCGTTATAACAAGGGTATTGACAGTTACCTGAGCGTCTTAGATGCACACCGTTCCCTCTATGCTGCAAAGCAGGGACTTGTGAATCTAAGACTTGTAAAGGCAGTCAATCAGGTAATGCTTTATGCTGTATTGGGCGGAGGCGGCAGATGATATTTGGGTTCTTGAAACAGGCAGCTTCGCTGCAATTAGTGAGGAGATAGTATGACAATTCAAAAAAAGATTCTCGTATTGGTTGATGGCTCAGAACGAACCATACAGACAGTAAACTATATAAAGGATTTTATGCATGTTGATGAGAACACACAGATAGTGCTGTTTCACGTCTTCAGTGGCATACCTGAACAGTATCGTGATCTTGAGCTATATCTAAACTGTGCTAACACTGTTGACCAACTCAAAAATCGGGAAATCTCAGAGAAAAAAAAGATTCTTACATATTTAGAAGCATCCAAAAAAATTCTGATCTCAGGTGGATTTTCTGAACAGTCAATTGAGATAAAATTTCATTGTCTGGAAAAAGGGATAGCTCGGGATATCATAGAAGAGGCAAAAAAGGGTTACACGGCAGTTGTTATGAGAAGGAGAGGAATGGGAGTATTGAGAAATATCATACTTGGAAGCGTTGCTGTAAAGCTCCTTCAATCCTTGACATTTGTACCGGTTATAATTGTTGGGCAGATACCTCCTGTCAAGAAAATTTTATTGGCAGTGGACTCTTCACCTGATTCCATGAAAGCAGTTGAATTTGTAGCATCATTCATAGGAGATTGCGAGTATGATATGACTATTTTACATGCAATTCCTGGTTTAGGAGCGATAAACTTTGATCTTCCAGAACTTAACATGCTGGCATTTCCTGAAATTAGCATGTCTGACTCCTGCATTGAATCTTTTAAATTTAATGTTGCACGACTCTTTAAAGATGTAAGGGAGATACTTGCAAGATCAGGTTTGAAATCTCAAAATATATCTGAAAAAATAATCTCGGGTGTATTAAGTAGATCTGATGCCATTGTCAATGAAGCAGAAGAGGGTGGATACAGCACAATTGTTGTAGGAAGAAGGGGACTTTCAAAAGTTGAGGCGTTTTTTATGGGAAGAGTTGGACATGAAGTTGTTTATGGGGGAAAAAAATTTACAGTCTGGGTTGTATGATGAAATAAGGAGATGAAAAAGATGGAATCAAGTTTAAAAATACCAAATCACATTTATCTGGCTTTAAAACTTCCAGAATCTGAAAAAGAATTTGTTTTATTGAGAGAACTCGCAGTGGTTTTGTATGATAGAAATATGTTGTCTTTCGGAAAAGCTCGTGAACTTGCTCAAATGAACAAGTGGGATTTCCATGAGTTGTTAGGCAAAAGGCATATTGAACGACACTATGATTTGGAAAGTTTCAATGAGGATTTAAGTTATGGAATGTCAGAAAGTCATTAGCAACTCCTCGCCTCTCATCAATTTGTCAAAAGTGCATCAACTTGATTTGATCCAGCAATTGTATGGTCAGATTACTGTGCCGCAGGCAGTATATGATGAACTATTCTTAAAAGATATGACAAAAACAGGAAGTCATGCAATTAACAAATTGGTTGATAAAAATATTATCAGTATCAGAGAGGTGTCGGACAGAAATCTTGTTAAAGCGTTACATAAAGATTTAGACTTTGGAGAGTCTGAAGTCATTGCATTGGCTCTGGAACTCAAAGCAGATTTAATAATCATAGATGAAACTGATGCCAGAAAAATTGCCGAATTATATGATTTGAAAAAGACGGGTTTTATCGGTTTATTGATAAAAGCAAAGGAGCAAGGACTTATAACAGATATAAAGCCTTTATTGGATAGTGCGGTTAATAAAGGATTCTGGATAAATCCTAAATTATATCAAAAGATTATTAAATCAATCTAACGGAGCAAAAGTGAACCAAATCTAAAAGCCTTAGACAAAACTTATCTGTCTAAGGCTTTATAGTTTACGTTTCTTCTAACTTATGGATACTGCTTGATTGAATTTGAATAG
>CAXNND010000353.1:0-3119 GCA_964203105.1 Desulfamplus sp. | reverse complement strand
TTTTTCAACTCAACTGACCGGATCATACACAAAGGACATGTTTGATGATCCTGATGTGAATCGGGTTGATGATACGCTTGAGGCTGGAGCAGGTCTTACCTGGACACCCTGGACATGGATGAATATAAATCTGGATTATACCTTTACAGACTTCAGCAGTGATGATGAGTTGATGGAAAAGTATCAGGAGAACAGAGGGACAATAAAGATGACTCTCTATCCGGTTAAGCCTCCCCGCATGATCTCAACATCTACAGGGAACAGGGCGGATATTGAGAGTAAAATATT
Organism: Desulfamplus sp.; assembly: GCA_964203105.1. Taxonomy (GTDB): domain Bacteria; phylum Desulfobacterota; class Desulfobacteria; order Desulfobacterales; family Desulfobacteraceae; genus Desulfamplus. The sequence continues at coordinate 2,831 of CAXNND010000353.1, read as the reverse complement.
CAATACCGACAAAGTAACAGACAAATAAAAATATACAACAGGTAGATGAATTTCATGGGACAGTATCAATATAAAAGAGCGGTTGTAATTGTTATCATCATGTTGATGACAATGCTGCTTCTCTCTTTTTTAGGAAGCTCAGAGAGCGTGCAACCAAACAAACCCTTTGACACCTTTCCCATGAATATTGGCGATTGGCACGGCACTTCCGAGAAGTTTGATGATCGTATCTATGATGTACTTGGCGTTGATGATTCTGTTCTTGCCACATACAGGGCTGAAAAAAAGGTAAGTGTTAATCTCTATGTTGGCTTTTATCGAAGTCAGAAAGAGGGTGACCAGATACACTCTCCCAAAAACTGCCTGCCAGGAGCTGGCTGGAATATCACACAGACATCTATTGAAAATATTGAAGTCCTTGATGGAAACAGCAGACGAAAGATAGATGTTATTCGTCTCATGCTTGAAAAAGCATCTGAAAAGCAGATAGTTCTCTACTGGTTTCAGTCACGGGGCAGAATCATATCTTCGGAATATATGCAAAAAATCTGGCATGTGGTTGATTCGATTACAATGCGTAGAACTGATAGTGCCTTTGTAAGGCTTGTCTCTCCAGTGCTAAACGATGAGTCAGATACTCTTGAACAGATGAAGGAGTTTACAGCCAAGATATTTCCATATTTAATTGAGTATATTCCCTCGTAAGTAAAAAATGGAAACGAGAATCGAATAGCAACAGTTTATCAAGAGGTTGAAACAGTTAATTTTGATAAAAAATATTAATAAAAACCTTGCCATTAACATGGTGGTAATTGCTACCGGATTTTTGCTGCTCTACTGGCAGACCATCACTGCACTTGTGGTTGACTGGGGAGACAATCCCAATTTTTCACATGGTTTTCTCATCCCTTTTGTGACCGGATACATGATCTGGTATAAACAAAACGAGCTGGCAACAATAGCTCACGAGCCTTCCAATCTTGGGCTTGTTATCATTGCCCTGGGTATGATGATTCATATTGTGGGTAATATCGGTGCCGAGTTTTTTGTCATGCGATTCTCTATCATCGTAACCCTCTTTGGTATCGCCTTTTATCTGTTTGGCAAAAAGCTCACAGCAGCAATTGCAATTCCACTGCTCTACCTTATCATAATGATTCCCCTGCCCGCCATTATCTGGAATAAAATTGCATTTCCGCTTCAGCTTTTAGCTGCAAATCTCTCTTCAGATATGGTAAAGGTTATTGGCATCCCTGTGTTAAGGGAGGGCAATATTTTGCACCTTGCCAACACCTCCCTTGAAGTTGTGGATGCCTGCTCCGGTTTAAGGTCCCTTACATCCTTGATGGCTCTTTCCGGTGCATTTGCCTACATAGCCCCACTTGGTGTTGGAAAAAAGTGGGTTCTTTTCTTTTCTGCCTTCCCTATTGCAGTTATTGTCAATGTGGTGCGTCTGACCGTCACAGCCATGATGGCAACCTATATTGGTGCCGAAGCTGCCCACGGTTTTCTCCATGACATGTCAGGGCTGCTTGTTTTTGTTGTAGCCTTAGCACTGGTCTATCTTGTTTTCATTATTTTATCGAAATTTGAGTACAAAAACTCCGATTCCCAATAACGCCATTATATGGAACATATTAATAGATATATACTCCTGACCTTTGATGTGGAAGACTGGTTTCAGGTGGAGAATTTCAAGGGATATATCCCTTTTTCATCGTGGTCGTCATGCGAGCTTCGTGTTGAAAGGAATACACATGAAATTCTTGACCTGCTGGACTCTTTTTCCTTCTCTCCCAAAGCAACATTTTTTGTAATGGGTTGGATTGCCCAGAAACTACCTCATTTAGTAAGAGAGATTCAAACCAGAGGGCATGAAGTGGCTTCCCATGGATTTAATCACCATCTATGCACCAAACTTTCTAACCTAAATCTTTTTAATGACGTTGAACAGAGCAAAAAACTGCTTGAAGATATTATAGGCAGGCCAGTAATTGGTTATCGTGCTCCCAGTTTTGCCATTAACAACGATACTCTAAGGGTCATCATGGATGCCGGATATCGATATGATTCGAGCTACAACTCTTTTGGTATGCATGGAAGATATGGCAGGATTGAGCTGCCTGAAAGGGTTCAGCAGAGTCAACTTTACAGAGTTATCCCTGATTTTTCTAATTCCTGTGATTCTCATTATCAAGATTCCCCTGACTTTTACGAAATTCCAATTTCCAACCTATCCTTAGGAAAGAGGGTATTTCCTTTAGGAGGGGGGGGCTACTTTCGCTTAATCCCTTTTCCATTATTTCGCACAGGAATGAAGATGGTATTGAGTCGTCAGGATGCCTTTGTATTCTATTCACATCCATGGGAGTTTGATCCATTACAGCCAAGAGTCAATCAAGCTTCAGCGGGATTCAAGTTCAGGCATTACACCAATTTGCACCGGACACGTAAAAAAATGACCGCTCTTATTGCGAGTTTTAGTGATGTTCAGTTTTTGAGTTGTTCTGACTATATTGCTACAATATTATAGGCCTTTAGACGTAGATGCTTAATTTAACAAGCTCAATATTTCTCAGTTTTATGAGAATTGGGGCAACTGCTGGAATATTCATATTTCATGTTCTTGGATTATATAATTATAATAATAAAGGTATTGATTTTATATCAATATCAATATTCTGTTTTCTTTCCGGCTATCTGACATCTCGAATAAATGAAAATAAATCTATTTGGCTATTTAAGCGTATTTTAGGAATAATGATACCATACTGGTTGGTAATCATACCTGTATTGATAATAAATTCAATTAGTTGCTATAAAAATACAAG
>CAXNND010000352.1:0-3128 GCA_964203105.1 Desulfamplus sp. | reverse complement strand
TAGCCATCAAGTGTCATTATTTGAGGTAAATTTATAAACTCAAATTTACCTCAGACCGGCTATATCCGGTTATAATGACCTTTAATCGCCCGCAGTTTTACCTGTTTACGTCCTTTAAGGGGCGTTATGTCAACTTTGCTGCTCAGAGGTTCGGGCACTGCTTTTTTATTCATCAGGATAAAATTATATTAAATGAAATTTAGATACATGCCCATCAAAATAAAAATCCAAATTCCGCAGCTTTTCATAATCATGTTTCTTCTCATCATGGTCTTTGCTGCTCTCTCTCTTGATATTCCAATGAACTGGATTATAAACGATGCCTTAGTAAGACTTGTTATGAACGGCGTTTTGGTTCTCTCTCTTGTTCCTATGCTTAGGTCTGGCATTGGTATCAATTTGGGATTGCCAGTTGGTGTGATTGCTGGGCTTATTGGTATGTGCTTATCTGTAAACTTTACCATTCGTGGGATTTGGGGACTCTTTGCATCAATGCTTTTTGCAGTGCCTGCTGCTGTGGTGTTAGGGTTTGTTTATGCCATGATTTTAAACCGAGTAAAAGGCAAAGAGGAGATTACAGCCACGTTTGTTGGTTTCTCATTTATTCCACTTATGAACTTTTTTTGGGCAACTGTGCCTTTTTCCAATCCTGCAATGCTTTGGCCCATTGGTGGAAAAGGTATGCGTCCTGTAATTGGATTAAAAAGCTATTTTGCAAAAACTCTCAATGAGCTTTGGATAGTTGATATTTACGGATTTAATTTGCCTTTGGGGTTGCTGTTATTCTTTTTCATACTTTGTTTTCTGATAGCTCTTTTTTTTAAAACAACCTTTGGAAAGGCAATGATTGCAGCCGGTGAAAATGAGCAATACGCCTTTCTTGCTGGAGTGAATATAGTAAAGATAAGAACTGTTGCGATTATTCTCTCCACAATAATTGCAGCTATTGGTATCTGTGTCTATGCCCAGAGTTACGGATTTCTTGAGCTTTACGATGCTCCTTTAATGATGGCTTTTCCAGCAGCTTCGGCTATTTTAGTTGGAGGTAGTATGGGCAGAAAAACCGATATTGTTCATGTTATTCTTGGCACGTTTCTTTTTCAGACCACCTATCTTATTTCAGGTCCTATTGCCAATGAGCTTATGGTGTCAGAGGTTGCAGAGATATTCAGACTTATGGTTACTAATGGAATTATTCTCTATGCTTTATTATATGAAGGTGGTATTGGTAGAAATCTGCATAGGAAAGGGAGTTATTAAGGAAAGAGAGTTCTTAAAGTCTAAAAAATGGAGGCAAAAATGATAGCACAAGAAAAGCAAAAAATGACCCCTGAAGATTATCTTGAATTTGAAAAAAATTCAGAGCTAAAGCATGAATATTTTGACGGAGAGATATTTGCAATGGTTGGGGCAAGAAAGAATCATAATCGGATAAACTCCAACACTTCAAGTATTCTTTGGAATCAATTAAGATCAACACAATGTGATGTCTTTGTAAGCGATATGCGGGTTAAAATTTCTGAAATAGAAAAATATACCTACCCTGATATTGTAGTGGCTTGTGATAAGATCGAATTTATAGAGGAAGAGTTGGATTCCTTGCTCAATCCTGTTGTTATTATTGAAATTTTATCAGATTCTACAGAGAGTTATGACAGAGGATTGAAGTTTGCCCATTACAGGCTTATTGAATCACTGCAAGAATATATTTTGATTTCTCAATATCATTGTCAGGTGGAAAAATTTAAGCGAGATAATGAGAAAAAAGGCATCTGGATTTACTCATCTGTTGAAGATATTAACGCATCAGTGAAAATTGATTCTATTAATTGTGAATTAGCTCTTTCAGAAATTTATCATAGGGTAGGGTTTAATTTTTGAATATAGTCCCTTTAGTGTTCCTTGCCTTGTCAGTCATTGCTTTCTGGTTTTCAGAGATGAGCCTTACCTTTGTTTTAAATGAGGTGATAACTCGTTTCATACGCGATGGCGTTATGGTGCTGTCCTTGATTATCCCGATAACTGCTGGAATGGGCATCAACTTTTCCATTACAGTTGGTGCTTTGTGTGCTCAGGTGGCTATGATATTGGCTGTGGATTTTCAGATACCAGGATTTAAGGGGTTGCTATTTATTGTAAGTATCGGCGGAACACTCTCTATTATTATGGGAACTCTTATTGGTCTTGCCTTAAATCGGGTGAAAAATCGTGAAATGATAACAACCATGATTATTGGATTTTTTACAACCAGCATTTATCAGCTTATCTTCATGGTTGGTTACGGCACTCTTATAACGCCTAATAATAAGGAGATAATGCTCTCTCGGGGGATTGGCATTAGAAACATGATAGACCTTGAACTCTATAGAAACCTTATTGACCGTATCTGGTTTTTTACTTTGGGTGAGATAGATATTCCGCTGTTTATGATATTTTTTGTTTGTGGATTTGGGCTTATGGTCAAATACTCCACAATGACAAGAGTTGGAAAAGAGTTCAGAGTAATCAGTGAAAGCCACGAAAAAGCCACGCAACTTGGAATTGATGTAAGTATTGTGAGGATAAAAGCTATTGTTGCTTCTACAGTAATTGCCTGCATAGGACACTATATTTATATTCAAAATATTGGAATGCTAAATGTTTATAGCAGCCATACAAATACAGATATATTTTCATGTGCAGCTTTGCTTGCAGGCGGGGCAACAATTACAAGAGCTAAGGTTGGCCACGCTTTTTTGGGGATATTTCTGTTCCATTCACTTTTTGTTGTATCGCCACAGGCTGGGCAAAATCTCTTTGGTAATCCCGCACTTGGCGAATATTTCAGAAGTTTTGTGGCTTACGGCACAATTGCATTTGCTTTGATTATGAACTACCGCAGCCCCGAAAAAGCCAGAGCAAACTCATCATCACTTGTATCAGGTGTGAAAACATCAAATAATCTGCCTTCATAAAGAACTGCGATTCTGTCACATATACGTTTTAGCTCTTCTAACTCTCCAGAACTTATTATAATTGTCATGCCAAGATTTTCATGGGCTTTTACAAGTAGGTTCAATATTGCCTCTTTTCCAGCAATATCAATTCCTCTTGTTGGTTCGCTAATAAACAAAATATCAGGCTGCATT
>CAXNND010000351.1:0-3143 GCA_964203105.1 Desulfamplus sp. | reverse complement strand
AGTGTGACTCTTACTATTCATAACAGCCATTTCAATTCACTTTCTGTAAAAGATATTATTGCCAGTATCATGTCTCCCCCCTTATTTCCCATCACAATGGAAGAGATGCAGGCAAATATCCTCTACGCAGAGAGTGATAAAACAGCTTTTTCAATAGGTTCGCTTGATATTACCACTATTCCTCTGAGCCATCCTGGAGGCGGTCTTGGATACAGATTCGTTGAAAATGGCAAAGTCTTTGTATTTTTGACTGACAATGAGCTAACATTTGGCCATCAAGGGGGGAAAAGCATTTCAGATTATACAGAATTCTGCAAGGATGCTGACATTGTATTTCATGACATGGAGTTTACTCCGGAAGAGTATCCAGCCAAAAGGGGTTGGGGACACTCTTCGTTTACAGATGTGCTTGATCTTGCAATCAATGCCAATGTTAAACAACTTGGGCTTTTTCATATAAATCAGAATAGGTGTGACAATGAAATGGATAATATAGTCGCAGCATGTCGGGATATTCTAATCTGTAAAAACTCTCCGATGACCTGCTTTGGGGTAGCCTGTGGTATGGAGTTTAACCTTTTTTAGGGGTTTTTATGATATGGTAATACCTATACTATTTAATTATAAAATGAGAAATGAGTTTAGGATCAATATCTTCTGGTGAAATAGCTCCATACTCCTCCTCCAATTCATCAAAAATATCCTCAAATATTTTTCTAACATTGGCTGAAACGGCATTACCTATAATACCAGATTCACCAGTTGTTTTGATGCTCGCCTCTTTGTCACTCTTCTGAACATACCCTGATTCAACAAGCCAGTTTAAAAAATCATTCCGTATAACTGCCCCTATTTTTCCACAAGTTTCGGGGTTCTCGCATCCTGTTTCAGGCTGGTCGTATTTTTTTTCAGATTGATCCCAAATGAAAACATCTCTTTTACTTTTTAGATCAAGCAACTGTATAAAAAAAGGCTTAAATCTGTTCAATGGGATACAGTAGCCAGCGGAGCTACTCTCAATTCCCATCCGTTTCATAGCCCATAGAGTGAAAAAAAGGGATTTCCATGTTAAAAATCTATCTGAAAGGATTGAAGAGTCAGGTTTGAGCCTTTGGACCATTTTATCTATTTCAATAACAGATTCCAGTTCACTGCTTGCCAGTTTAACATCTTCAAGGGAGCTAAATGGTCTATAAAATGTGGCTGAGGTTCGATTGTTAGGTTCGTAATTGTTAAAAAAGAGAGGTCTGTCAAGCAGCAGCCCTCCAATAATACCGAGCCATTTTTCATCAAGAAAGATAAGAGGAAGCCCAATTTTGATGATATAACTTTTGTCATACCATTGTCGTGCCCTCTCTTTAAGAGTGATGCCAAGACCGGATCCGATCCTGAAAATATCTTTGAGTGCATAATTTTGCAGAATTGAAGCCCCAATTTCAACCGTCAAATAAGAATTTAATGCCTTTTTGTAAGAAGTATCACTATTATCATAAATAACTTCCATGCCAAGACTTAAATAACAGCTTGTCTTTTCCACAGTTTTTTCAACATCTTCTCGCGAGCGGACGGGTTTTTTATCAGCAGATGCCACAGAGTTGACCAGAAAAGCAAGTTCTGACTGGAGATTCAGAGCAATATCCTCATTTTTATTAAGATGTTCCAGAGCAGAGGCAAACAGGCTTTTTCCACGCATTGTCGAATTTTTTTTCAGTTCTCTTTGTTTATCAAGGAGCAATAGCGGATAGCGTGGCGGGGTGGGCATATCTGAATCTATAAACGGTTTTCTGAGAAATATCGCAGGACGTTTTCTTAAATCATCTATTCTCAATGGCTGATAGACGGCAACAGCCTCATGTGGAGGAAGAAATCCTTTTTCTGCAAGACGGACATTTCTGAGACGAAACTCCTCCTCCTCCGTCTCTGCCGGAATAACAGAACCGGTTTCGAGCAGCAGACCATGCAAAACCGACATATCCATATCTGCCAGAGTATTGAGCATATTTGTAATCAGGGTCTCTGTAGTCTCGGGTAGTAGAGTCTCTGTATCTTCATAAACAAGAGTCTCTGACGTTTCATTATCAGGAATATAAGACTCTTTTGCCTCTCCATTTCTTGAGGTTGAAAAGGAGAATCCCCCCTCTTTTGTAATATCCTCTGCATTCTCTCCAATCTGTGGAAATCTGAAATAAAAAACAGAGTCTATGGTTGAAAAATCATCCCCAAAATCAGACGGATCTTCATCATGCTCCCTAATTCTTATCTCCATATTCCTGAAAAGATAATATTCAACAAACTCGATTTTCTCCTTGACAGCCCATCGTATAAGTCTTTCAGGGTCAGCCTTGTAAAGCAGGGCAAGGGCACTGGTCATCTGCACCATATCCAGTCTGTCGTTATCCCACACCTCCACGTCAAGGATATATTCCCACTGCTGGGAGGAGGCAAGGGCAAGAACAGGCAGAAAGTCCTCTCCACCAACATGGTGCATCAGAAAATGGAGATCCTGCTCTGGAAATGATTGAACCAGAGTTGCCGGAAAAGCTGCATCAAGAATAACATCCAGAGCCTTTTCCGCTGGCATGGCAAGAATTTCCTCCCTGATGGCTGAAAGTTTTCTCTCTTTGTTAATGGCATTTACAATCTGGTAGTTGTCTGTTTCCTGCATGATTTATTTTTCCAAAGGTTCATATTGTCAACTAACATGAAGCAGCCTTGCTGCAATTTACTGCTCTATTTAAATTTCTGAACAACAAAATATTCTTTTAATTCTGTTCCTTATGGCTTATTGAGATAAATATCAACTGTTATTATCAAAATCAACCAGAAATAGAGCTGAAAACTTGGCTCTTTTAAAATTTCAGATTGATATGTTTTCATAAAACAATTACTCTTATTGAAATAGGTGTTACTCGACAAATGAATAACCCCACCGCAATCGGTGGGGTTATCTGTCAAAGGAATTTTTCATTTTAAACACTGCAAGCGGTGGGGTATTATCAATATCACCCCACCGAAGGTTTGCGATAAAAAAGGATTAAATAAATGCCGATAAAAAAAGCAAAAGTAGTTGATACCAGTGCTCTTGTGCATGACCCATATTGTTTAGAGCACCTGATTGACAATAAAATTCTTGCCTGTATCCC
>CAXNND010000350.1:0-3146 GCA_964203105.1 Desulfamplus sp. | reverse complement strand
CTGCAATAAAGAGAGCTGACATAAAAAGATAGTAGAAGGTTATCTCGACAATATCAGGGGTAAATGTCTCAATATAACTTCCTGGCAACTCTGCAATGGTTTTGATAAATGCTATACATGGTGCCAGAATAAAGTCAGCACACTTAATCAAAAAACCTGAAGCTGCAACAGAAAATGGGTAGAAAAAAAGGGCTGCAAGTCCGAGTGGCAAAGCAGCAAAACCGACACCAGGGATAAGAATCAGATTGGTTAGCAAACCGGAAAAGGATAAAATGTTGAAATAGTGCATCACAAGAATCTGCGTGCCAATGGTAGCAAAAAGGGATATTAGGAGAAAGTCGATAATTTTTTTTAAAAAAATACTCTTAACAGCCAAAAGTGGGTATTCTTCCGCCAATGATAACCCCATAAGAATAAAAAAAACTGCTCCAAACGACAACTGAAAAGAGACTGTAAACAAAGAGAGAGGATCAAACAAAAGAATAACAATACCTGCTGCTGCAAGGGAGTTAAAAGTGTCACCTTCACGCTCAATGATCGCTGCCATCATAAATATTGTAACCATTATCATGGCACGTTGAGTTGAATCTGAAAAACCGGAGAGAATCGCGTAACCTAAAATCGGAAAAATTGTAAGCGTTGCCGCCATTTTTTTACTCAGCCCACGAATGAGAAGCCACTCTGAACATGACAGAAAGCCATTGAACAGGTAGAAAAATAGTGTTGCAACAATTGAGAGGTGCAGACCCGAAATTGCAAGAATATGGCTACCACCGGTTCTGGAAAAATCTTGCTGTAGCTCTTGCGAAATAAAATCCTTATTACCCGTAGTCAATGCACAAAGAATAGCTCCTGAATCTTTTGAGCCAATATTTTTAAAGATATGGGTTGTGAAATTATCTCTTAAATTATGGATGGCAAATTTGTTTGAATCAACACTATGTGAATCGTTTTTGCTGTGAGTATATAAAGTAATCTCATCTCCATTGGCACTCACTCTACCCCACAACTCTCTGTTTTTCATGTACCTTACATAGTCAAATCCTCCTGGATTATTGAAATTGCGAAGGGCTTTTATTTTTCCCTTAAACTCAATAACATCACCCTCAGTAAGTTCTATCAGAGGATTATAAACACTCATTTGAACCATTCCAGTAACTTTTTGCATTACAGGCACATCTTCTGTAATGCTGATCTCTTCTCTTATAGTGTGGACAGAAAGGTCAAATCTGACCCTTTTATCAAATTTTCCAGACTTTGTGTTATCAGACTTTTCGAGATTGTTATCAAATTCTTCAGGCTTGGAAGAGATTGTGCCGGTAATACTCATAACTCCCTTGTCAGCAAATTGAGTGATATGATTTTCAGGAAGGCGGGAGAAAATGTCGTAAAGGGTTTTTCCATTAAAAACAGGCAGGTAATTAGCAACGGTAGTGGCTATACACAGGAGCAAAAACAGGGGAATAAGAGGGGGAACTCCATATTTTACAAAAAATTTCAAATCAACCCTGTTTCTATCCATCAGCAGCGTCTGATCTGTGCTCCAAGGCTTGAAAACTTCTTCTCAATTGCTTCATAGCCACGATCAATATGATAAACCCTGCTTATGGTTGTAACCCCTTTTGCTACAAGACCTGCAATAACAAGAGATGCACTTGCTCGCAAATCTGATGCCATAACCTGAGCACCGGACAGGGCTTTTACACCTCTTACCATGGCGTAGTTACCGCCAGAAATGGAGATGTCCGCTCCCATTCTCTGTAGCTCGTTTACATGGATAAAACGGTTCTCAAATATGGTTTCGTGGACAACACTGTTTCCTTCGGCAATAGACATAAGAACCATGAACTGTGCCTGCATATCGGTTGGAAATCCAGGGTATGGAAGAGTTTTGATATCTGTGCTCTTGATTTTTTCTCCACCTCTGATCCTTATCCCTCCCTCCTCTATATCAACCAGTGCACCGCTCTGTCTTAATTTGCTAATTATCCCTCCCATGTGTTCAGGTTCAGCTCCCTCTATCAGGACATCACCTTTTGTGGCGGCGGCAGCAACCATAAATGTACCAGCTTCAATTCTGTCAGGAATCACATGAATTGTAGAAGCGTTGGGTGATGGAGTATATTTGCTTGAGCTATTTGATCCATTTAATCTGTCTAAAACACCATGATTTTGACCCGTCATCTCTTCAACTCCGTTTATTCGTATGACAGCAGTTCCAGCACCAGTTACATCAGCTCCCATTTGATTAAGAGCATCTGCAAGAGCATTTATTTCAGGCTCTTTTGCACAATTTCTCAAAACTGTTGCCCCTTGAGCAAGAGTTGCAGCCATCATAAGATTTTCAGTGCCTGTAACAGTTGGCATGTCAAAATAAAAGTCATTGCCTTTGAGTCTTCCTTCAGTTGTTGCTTCGATATATCCATGCTCAATTGATATTGTTGCACCAAGAGCCTCAAGTCCTTTCAGATGGAGATCCACAGGTCTTGCACCAATCGCACATCCTCCAGGAAGAGATACTTTTGCATGTCCAAATCTTGCAACTAAAGGTCCCAAAACAAGAATTGATGCCCTCATTTTTCTTACCAGATCATATTCAGCTTCAGCTTTATGGATTGCTGATGCATTAATCCTAACTCTTGAACCGCTGCTCTCTATGTTCGCTCCAAGGTCTTCCAGTAGCAATTTTATACTTTTAATATCCACAAGATCAGGTATATTTGTGTAATCTACAGGACCCTTAACCAGAATAGATGAGGCAAGCAAGGGTAAGGCTGCATTTTTGGCACCACTTATCCGCACTTTTCCATGTAAGGGGTTTCCGCCTGTTATTTCGATTTTATCCATATTTGATTTAGTTCCTTTATCGGAGGATGTGTAGTTGATGCACGACCTGTATAGATGTTTTTTGCTATAGAAAGGTATGCTCAAGCAAGTTGTTTGATTGTAACCATGCACCGTCTGTGCTGCTCAAATGGCAAACAATATTCAGATGTTTCTGCCTCTATATCTTTCCTGCTGGTAATAGTGGTAAGTTCATCGGGTTTCAATTCACCTTTCATGGCAAGAACAGTACCGTTGCTTTTGAGGAGAGGCAGTGCCATATCTGTAAATCTGTTCAGTGCTGTGAAAGCCCTTGAAACTAC
>CAXNND010000349.1:0-3148 GCA_964203105.1 Desulfamplus sp. | reverse complement strand
GAATATTCCGATGAGGGGATATAAAAACCTATGCAAAATGATATAAAAAAAGATCAGACCATTTTAATAATAGACGATAACCCGACCAATCTTGGGGTTCTGACCGAAAATCTGAAGTCGTGGGGTTTTAATTTCATGATTGCCCGCAACGGTGAGAGCGGACTGCAAAAGGCAATCAAGGGAAAACCGGACTTTATTTTACTGGATATCTATATGCCTGGCATGAATGGTTTTGAGGTGTGTAAAAAATTGAAAGGAGACCCATCCACTGCGGAAATCCCCGTGATTTTTCTGACCGCGGATTCTGATCAGGCAGATATGATCAAAGGATTTCAGATGGGAGCTGTTGATTATATTACCAAACCGTTTCAGCCAGATGAAGTTCTTGCCCGCATCAATCGGCATTTAGAAATACATATATTGAGAAAACAGCTTGAAATCCAGAACAGCAAACTTGAAAACGAAATTCTGGAACGTAAAAAGGCAGAGAAAAAACAAAGAGAGCTTGAAGCTGCAAACATGCGACTTGCAAAAGCTGAAAGTCTTGGACAGATGGCCGGAGGGATTGCCCATCTGTTTAATAACTATCTTGCTGTAGTTACTGGACATTTAGAGTTGGCTCTGGAAGATTTGACTGAAGATTCTTTCATACGCGAAAATATTCTCCAGGCAATGAAAGCTGTCATTCGTGCTTCTGATGTCAGCGGGTCAATGCTTACATATCTTGGACAGAGAATAGTAAAGGCTGAACCTCTTGATATTTCAGAGATTTGTCGCAAGAGTTTGGCAATATTACCCTCTTTTGCAAACAACTGCATTAAAATAGAAACCAACCTGGCAGATACGGAGCTGATTATCCGTGCCAATGAGGGGCAGATGCAGCAAATTATGAACCATCTTATTACCAATGCGTATGAAAGTATTGTTGAGAACAGCGGCAAAATAAGTATAGTTACAAAACCTGTAAACGCTTCTGACATTTCAAAATTGCATCTTTTCCCTGCCGATTCTAACCTCTTTTCAGACATATATGGCTGTATAGAGGTTACCGATACAGGCTATGGCATTCCAGAGGAAGATATTGACAGGATATTTGACCCTTTTTTCACGACCAAATTCATAGGGCGAGGGTTGGGACTTGCAGTTGTCCTGGGAATAGTAAAAACATGGAGAGGCATGGTTGGTGTTAGCAGCAAAGCAGGTCATGGAAGCTCTTTTATGGTTTTTCTTCCGCTCTCTCTGGATGATACGATCCGACCATTAAAAAAGTCAGTTCAACCTCAGCAAATAATATCGTGTCCCACAATATTGCTTGTAGAAGATCATGAAATGGTTCGTGATATGACAAAATCTGTATTGAAAAGGATGGGTTGTGAGGTTATATCGGCTGCAAATGGCATGGAAGCTATAGAACTTTTAAAAATCCATAAAAATTCTATAAGTTGTATAATAACAGATCTTTCCATGCCAGGGATTGATGGCTGGACAACCCTGTCAAAAATCAGAAAGATTAAGCCGGACATTCCTGCAATTTTAGCAAGCGGGTATGATGAAGCATTTGCCATGTCTCCTGACAATCCAGAGAAACCGCAGGCATTTCTCCATAAACCATACTCAATGAAAAATTTGCAGATTGCCTTGGAAAAGGCTCTTAACTCTTTTGATACAGTCAAATAGACCATACCAGGCTCACTTTAGGCATTTTAATAAAAAAGGAAATTTCATGTTTAAACAATTGAAACTCAAAGCTAAAATGCTTTTGACAATCTGTTCTGTAGTCCTGATAGCTTTTACCCTGACAATTGGCTTTATTGCTTGGAAGTCAGGTAATATGGCTCAAAAAAACGCTATGGAAAAAGCTGTTGAGATGGCTTACAAATACAGCAGTGTTGTCAAATCCAAAATAGACAACGCTATGGACTCAACCACAATTTTGACCCAGACAATTGAAGGAGTCAAAAACAGCAATCTTAAACCTGACCCTGCGATTTTAGATAATATAGTAAAACAGGTTCTTGAGAAGAACAGGAACTTTAACGGTATATGGGTGATGATTGACCCTGATATGCTTTATGAAAACATATCTTATTATTCATGGTTCTATAGAAATGGTAATGAGATTGTAGCCGATGATGCTTTTACTCAAGACCAGTATGCAAATTATATGGAAAACGATTACTATTCATTACCCAAAAACTCAAAAAAAACGGTTCTGATTGAGCCTTATGCAGATGAGGATTTAAAGATTCTTATGACCAGTACCTGTGTTCCTATTATGAATAAGGACAAGTGTATCGGAGTTGTGGGAATTGATATAACCCTTGAAGATATAAGTAGTATGATCAGGGAAATTCATCCGTTTGAAACCGGAGATGCAAGCGTAATATCCAATACAGGCAAATATGTAGCCCACACAGATACAAAAAAGATTGGTACTGATATTAGTGCCAGTTCTGGTATAACCAGCAAACAAAATGGTGATTCTGATAAATCAGAACCTTCCGAAGGGTGGAAAGAGGCTGTTAAAGCTATTAAATCAGGCTCTTTTTTTAGCATGACCGACTATTCCGAAACTTTGAAAACTCAAGTCCAGAGAATCTTTGTTCCCATCAAGACAGGTAATACTGATGCACCCTGGTCTTTTGTCGTCAATATTCCAATGAATAAAGTGCTTGAAGATACAGATAAAATTACTTTTTTATGTGTTGTTATCGGTCTTGTCTCGATGCTCGTTAGCGGTATTGCGATCGCCCTCTTTTCAGGAACTATTATCCGTCCAATAAATGCAGCAATTGAACAGATTAGAAAAACTGCACAAGGGGATTTGACAGTAAGGCTTAAAGTCAACAGTAAGGATGAGATTGGTGAACTGGCAGTTCAGTTTAACCAGTTTGTTCAAAATCTCCAGGGTATTATCAAGCAGATAAGCCAGCATGCCTATGTAATGGACGAATCATCGGATCAGCTTCTTGATATTGCTACACACCTTTCTACTGGTATTGGTCATACTTCTGATATGACCGGCAATGTCTCTGCATCTGCTCAAAAGATGAGTGAAAATCTGAATAATGTTGCATCTACTATGGAATCATCATCTGAAAATGTTTCAATGGTAGCATCAATGGCAGAAGAGATGGCTGTTACGATA
>CAXNND010000348.1:0-3169 GCA_964203105.1 Desulfamplus sp. | reverse complement strand
CAACTCTCTTGTTGTTTCCAGACTCTCAAGCGTTAATGATGATGGACTCACAACCACAAGATTTACCGTAACCACCGGAGGGTCAGGCTCAACCGGAGTATCTATGCCCTTCACCAAAAACGACCTTGTAACCTCAGACGAAACTTCAGAGGATTTTGAACGTGCCTTTACATGAAAGGTGTATAACCCTTCAGTTAAACCATAGTATGGAACTGTCTGTTCAATGGCACTAAAATCAGACCATATTGATGGCCATGTTGGTTCAAACCCTTCAAGATACCAGAGGTAGGAGAACTCTCCGGCTGCTGCAAATGTGCCGGTATCTGAAAAGATCCCTGATAAATCACTGTGTCCGGCGGAACTCCGCTCTCTGCTCAAGGATAATGGTGCAGAATCTTCCCGATAAAAAAAGCAGCGGTCAAATCCAAGCCATCTATTACCAGTCAAGGGATCGCTGCCGGGTTCAACAAGAAGAATATACCATGCGTACTCTCCACCAGTGCTGCCACCAAACGCAGGGTTATCAGCATAAAACAGATCAATCAGGGGAAGTTCCATCAGCGGCAGACCAGGAACAAGAACAGGAAGAGGATCAACTCCAAGGGTTCTTGCCTCAGACAAGCCGATACCTGTCTGTCCGACACTTGCACCACCTGCCACAATCCCGCGATAAGTTCCGTCAGGAAAAACAAGAATGGAGTAGATATCAACATTGCCGGTACCGCCAAGTTCCACCTGAAATTTTGTGTTTTCGTGGGGCTGATAAAAATTGGCATCTGTTTTGATTCTGACAAACTGAGTGTCTCCTTTTCTGAATATTTCAGGTTCAGTTGAAACAATTACACCTTCACTGTCTTTTGCATGAAAGGTGATCTCATACAGTCCATCCTGATTAAGTTGATTCAGGACACCAAAAAAAGTGCCTGGCTGATCAGAAGATTCAGCAAAAACAAGCAGTTCTGCCTGATCCTGAAAATCAGGAGTTTTCCCGGAAAGATAATCTGCAAGCTGTTCAGGGTCATAATCAGGCTTGATAATTGATGCCCATGCAGCAGATGCCATTGTAGTACCTTCAACCGTCAAAGAAAGATTCAGGGAGGAGTTTGTGATTGTCTGCCCTTTTGTATGGGAGACAATGGTTGGCGGCTGATATCCTCTCTCTTTAAGCCCGCCCACATAAAAATTTTCCAGACTCTTTGGCTCGTTAAAATATGCAAACCCGTCTCCATCAGCATCAATTTCAGGCTCAGGATTTGTTCCGTTCCTGTTGTTTTTCAGAGATGTGCGGACATTTACAAAAGCATCTCCAAGAGATTTGGGCGATTTTTTTATAATAGAAGAGCCTGTGAGGTTTGAAACAAGCAGGGAAGAGAAAGAATCTTCTCCCTTTCCCCTGTAAAACGCATACCTGTCCTTTGCTCCTGTAACAACAATACGCCGCTCCTTACTCAGCCTCTCCCTGAACAATGCTGCATAACAGGAATCAATAATCACCACAAACGAGTCATAAGGTGCATCAATCTGAATTGATGATAGTGCATTCGTCAGTTGAAGGGCATCTAAATATTCATATTTATTATTGGTAGTGGAGATGGCGAATCTTGCACCTCCTCCATCTGCGTAAGGTCCGGCGTGTCCCACAATCCAAAGATAAAGCGTCTCTCCTTTATTATATGAGGTTTTTCCAAAACTTACGATTTTATTGATGACTGACTGTGATGTCATATCAAAGTGATCAACAATACCGCTATCTGTAACACCATCATCATTGATATCAATGGCTGGCTGTCCCATGACAAGGCAGATTTCATCGTGGGAATAATCAAGAAATCTGTTAAATCCATTGTAAATGGTTCTGATTATATTTTCAGTGATGGGCCAGAGGCTGTTTGTCTGTTCATCTGCATCACCGGCAGCAATCAGTATCAGAGGACCGCTGCCCGGAAGCGGAGCACTGCAATCTCCACCAGGACAGGTATCAATAGCCCTGAATGTAAATGCCGCTGTTTCACCAGTTTGAATGGTTGGTCCCGGTGAAGAGAGAATCTCGACTTTCGGGACAGCAAAGGCCTGTGATGCTGAAAGAAGGGGCATTAATGAGCACAAGGCAGCAATAACAATTGTGCTAAACATGGTGTAATGATTCTGTTTCATTGATTTTTTCTCCTTAAACACTTCTTTTAGTTCATTCCTGCATTTTTCAAGTGTAGCTGCATTTGCGTAAACTCCGTTGCATTCTGGAATTTCTCCATAATAACTACCGTCATCTTGTAATATTTGATATTTTGCAAGACCAGGCCCCGCATTAATATATTCTAATAACATTTTTAGAATCTCCTTTATTTTCAATTTTCCGTGAAATCCCTTAATCTTTGCCAATACGTGATTCAGACAATCACAGATGCCGTAGGCTAAAGCCATCGGCTGAAAAATGGAAGCCCTCTTAAGAGGGCTTTAGTGAAACTTAGCCCATAGCTTTAGCTTAGGGCGACTAAGGCAGCCTCACCAGACGGAAACCGATACCGCTGCTGCGACCGTCGGGGTCGCGGTAGTATCGATACGCAGAACGGCAACCCTGAGCGACGCCGCCCCAACCACCGCCGCGGATAACCCGGTACGAGCCCGAGTTTGGACCATTTGGATCAGTTATAGCATTAGATGCATAAGAACCATACCAATCCTGACACCACTCCCAAACATTGCCGTGCATGTCATACAATCCCCAGGCATTAGGAGATTTTTGTGCTACTTGATGAGTTTTGCTATCTGAATTACCACAATACCAACCCATTTTATCTAAATTGGCATCATAACTACAATCTGTCGCATTAATTCCACCATTTGCAAATGCTGTTGTTGAACCCGCCCTTGCCGCATATTCCCACTGTGCCTCTGTCGGCAATACGTATGTCCCTTGTCCCATTGCATTCAGCTTTGTAATAAAAGTCTGTATATCATCCCAGCTTATCTGCTCAACCGGGCAGTTATCCCCGCAACTGCTAAAATATGATGGATTGCTGCTGCCCATCACTGTCTTCCACTGCCCTTGCGTTACCTCTGTGGTCTGCATGTAGTACGATTTGGTCAGCGTCACCTGATGCTGGATTTCATCTGATTCATGTCCAGCCTCACTATCTGGCGAACCCATTGTAAATGTGCCTGCCGGAAT
>CAXNND010000347.1:0-3170 GCA_964203105.1 Desulfamplus sp. | reverse complement strand
TCCACAGGTTTCCATCCAGAAGAAGAACTTGCCTTATATCCCCCCTGAGCCTGTAAAATGATATGCTCATCAGGGTAAAGCTTGGGCAGCTTCTTTTTTTTTAATGGCGGCATAGTGCTGAATGGTGGTCTGATCTGCATATGTTATTTTTTATCGCTATGATTCATTATTAATAAGGTGTTCTGCTTTGATGGTGGCTTTTATTTTTTCACGTCTGTTAAAATCTGCCTCTGCATAAAGTTCAGCATCTTTCACCGCCTGATTAATCTGCTCTTCAGAGAGCATGGAAACAGAATCAATCAAGATGGTTATCTGATTTTCACTATACAAATCTTGTGCAGATACCTTTAATATGCCATTAACATCAACCGCAAAACTGACCTCTACTTTGGCATCTCCTCTTGGCAAAGGAGTAATATCTGTCAACTGAAACTGCCCTATACTGAAATTGTCATCAGCCAACTCTCGCTCACCCTGAAGAACATTAAAATCCATACTGGTCTGGTTATCTTGAGCTGTTGTAAATATCTGGGTCTCTGAAGTCGGGATAGTTGAATTTTTAGGAATAATTTTTGCGAAAAGACCTCCTTGAGTTTCAATACCAACTGAAAGAGGAATTACATCTACTAAAGCAACATCCTTAATATCTCCTGTTAATATTCCTGCCTGAATTGCCGCCCCGATTGCTACGACTTCATCAGGATTCATTTTCAGATACGGTTTTTTTTCAAAAAAATTTTCTGCCAACTTTTGTATGGCAGGCATCCTTGTTGCACCTCCGACAAGTATTATTCGATCAATCTCTTTTGTCGTCAATTTTGCATCTGACAGTGCCTGTTTAGTGGGTGAAAGTAATTTTTCGGCAATATCTTCGGTAATCTCTTCAAAGGTTTTTTGATCAACCATCTCCTCAAAATCGACAAAATCTCCTGATGGAGACGGGATTTGTGACAAGCAGCACTTTACAATTATTTTGTCGGACAAATCTTTTTTAGCTTTCTCACAAACCTCTTTAATACGTTGATGAGAGATTTTATTTTCTCTTGGATCAAAACCATGAGTATCTGAAAACCGCATGGCGATATGGTCAACAAACCTTTGATCCCAATCATCACCACCTAACATATTGTTGCCGTTCACTGCCTTTACATGAAAAAAACCATTGGAAAGTTCCATGATGGATACATCAAAGGTTCCACCTCCTAAATCCCAAACTAAAATTGTTCTTATCTCCTGTCTATCAAGCCCATAGGCTAAAGCAGCGGCAGTTGGTTCATTTATGATTCTCAATACTTCAAAGCCGGCTATCATTCCCGCCTCTTTTGTAGCCTCACGGGCTGCATGGTTAAAATAGGCGGGCACGGTAATCACAGCTTTTGAGACTGGTTCTTTAAGATGCTGTTCAACATCACATTTTATTTTTTTAAGAATAAACGCAGAAATTTCCTGAGGAGTATAACTCTTACCGTTCACCGTAACCCTGTAATCTGTTCCCATAAATCTTTTGATAGAAAAGACTGTTTTATCAGGATGATAGGCAGCAAGACGTTTGGCAAGACTCCCTACAAACTGCTCACCTTTTTCATTTTCCGCATAAACTGACGGGGTGAGATTATCGCCTGAAGCATTGGGAATTACTCTTGCCTTGCCATTTTCTATAATTGCAGCCACAGAATAAGAGGTGCCAAGGTCTATACCGATCACTCTTTCCATAAAATTCCTGCTAAATAATAACTATTTTTAATAAAGGTTTATAATACTGCCATTTTCTCTGGTTTCAGTAACAGTGAATCTTTATGCTTTTGCTTTAACCGTTTCTCACGTTCTTCTGCCCTTATACTATCATCCCATGCCTTCATCATTCCGTATTCAACCATGGTCTCCATGCCTGCAATAGCTGCCCTTAAATTCACACCGATTAAGGGAACTCCTGCTACTGATATAATCAAATCAGCATGGATCACAAGCCCTTTATCCAGAACTCGATCCAAAAGATCAACCAGTGTAGCTTTTATATTTCTCTCAGGTTCCATAAGACTTTTAGAATAAAAAACGTATTTAATTGCACAATATCACAAAATGATTACACAATATTACAAGAGCATTACACAAAATTATAAGGAGGCCACGGACCTGTATAACGAACTGCAAAACCTTCCATTTGATCTATTTTTTCAAGCTCTTCTCCTAAAATCTGGCTCTTTTCACGGGGAAGCAGGCAGGCAAGGTTCATGATCATCTGCATAGATGAATCATCTGTTTTTTTGATTTTATCTATTTTAACATCAGTCAGAAGAGGCTTAATTATCTGAAAAAATTCTTTAAAATAACGGTCAGCCTGATTTTCAAGCTCTTTTTTTAATACGCTTTCCAACTTCTGGCGATACATATAGGCTAACCCTTTTGATTGCGAATTTATATCTTCACTCATCTTTCGGATTTCACTGTTTTCCTGAGAAATCTTCTGTGCCATCAAATTTATATCCCATAGTATCTGAACACCATATTCAGCATTGCCTGAGAATTTTTTTATTTTTTCTGAGAGGTAAGAGTAATGCTCTTCAAGCCATTTTTTTAAATTGACTTCTGAACTTGATTCCACATTGCCAATAATTATCGTATCAAAAGTTGATGGAATAACAGCATCACAATTTTTCCATGCATAATCAATTACTTGTTGATGACAAAGAATCCAGTTTTTGACCTCTTCCTCATCATCGGATTGATAGGGTGATGTTTTGCAGTCATGGATAACTGCTCCTATATTCTGATAAGGCATAGTGTAAACTTCATCACCATTAATACCTATTTTGCCGAAATTTTTATTTTCATTGTTATCTATAATACAGTATAGGTATTTTCCATCTTCAAGAGTATTTGGTGTTATTTTAATTTTTTCTTCTTCAGGAAAAATCGTCTGAGGTTTTGCTTTTAGTAGAGAAGCACGGGTTTGCGTCTCTACTTCCTCCCAGATAACTTTATGAATCTCAGGAATCAAAATTTCTCTTACAGCTTGTCGGATAGTGTCGCTGTTTATGTCGAGTATTTTTCTAATTTCCTGTTGAACAATCTCTTTTATAATTGTTTGCATGGCGTTCTATATAGTTACCATTTTGCAGGGTTAATCATTTTGTTTAAAATATCGTCCACAATATCATCTAAACCGTCTC
>CAXNND010000346.1:0-3188 GCA_964203105.1 Desulfamplus sp. | reverse complement strand
TGGAACAGTTGACACTTCCAAGAGCGATGTTACATACAAGATTCCAGATGTTATTGGAAGCTATACAATCACAGTAACAGATAATGGAGGTCAATCAGCAGATTATCTACTCACTACCTACGCAGAACTTATGGTCTCTCCATCAAGACTATATCTGTCACCTGAAGAGACAAAGATATTCAATGTGCTTGGCGGTAAACCGCCATATTCTGCAACAACCAAAGCCGGATCTGTATCTGGTCAGCAGTCAGGTGGAGATAAATTCAGCTATAAAGCACCCAAAGTTGTGGGTAATTATGAAATCACAGTTTCAGACAGTGTTGGAAGTAAAGCTGCACTTTATGTTCAGGTATCTCACCCGTTGTGGGTCTCTCCTCAGATGAGCTATCTTAAAATGAATGAAAGCAAAGTCTTTAAATTAGCAGGAGGTATTGGAAAGGATGACGAGCTTTACATTCAAGCTCTGAGAGGCGATATTAAAAACATTAAAAATAGAGAGTTTGAATATGTTGCACCCAATGTGATAGGTCAAGATATAATAATGGTTACTGATATTGATGGAACACAGGTAAAGGTGGAGATAGAGGTCACTTCTGAGAACTTTTTCGTCACACCATTAAATGTATCACTTCTTCCAGAGGAGAGTGCTGTGTTCCGTTCAGTTCGGGGCACTGGAAAATCTTTTACATGGATTGCCTCTATTGGAGATATTCTTACCAACAAGACAGATACAACAAACATAACCTATAAGGCTCCAAATGAGCGTGGAAAAGGAGATATAACCTGTACAGATATTTCAGGCAAAAAAGCACTGGCTGAAGTACATGTAATAAGCGACAGGGTGCTTATCACCCCAAAAGTGGTCTATTTAAGCCCTGGAGAGAAGACGAAATTCAGAGCACTACTTGGAACAGAGGAGTATGAGTTCACATATACTGATGGCTCAATAACATCGCTTGATGGAAAAGAACCTGACACCACTACAAAGGAGATTGTTTATCAGTCTCCTAAACGTATTGGAGAATTTTTTGTAACAGTATTTGATTCTGCTGGCAATGAGGCACAGGCAAAGGTTGTTGTGTCTGGTGGTAGTGTGAAACCAAAACTTTCTGCCACAGAAGGACATATTATTAACCTGCCATCTGAAACTCCAGATTCAGCAACCCAGCCAATGGGTGCAGGGAGTGTCCAAAAAAACAGTGGCACAACCCTTGATTTGGCTGTCAATTTTCCCAACTATATTGGAGATGATAAAAAACCGATTCCCATGAACTACTACCTTGCAGTTTTCATGGAAAAGGCAAATGTTTGGCTCTTTTTTAAAGAAGGCAATCAGATTGGAGACCTTACCATCATGGGACCATACATGAGCAACACTACAGATGCCATATATCAGAGCGTGCTTGTTGGTGGGGCGATTTCTCTTTGCAATCCAGATATTGGATTTCCTCTGGATATTTATCACATCTACGCACTTGCGGTTGAGTCAGGGTATGATATGGATAAAAATCTGAATTTAAATCCAGCAGATGCACCTTTTGAGTTTTGGAGTTTTTCGTTTGAGTTTAAAGGGTGTCCAGATATGAAGTAATAGTAGAAAATATTGATGCCCTCGTAAAAAGTCCAAAATCAGCATTTTTTAGAGTCATAACTATCTGATTTTATTTATGCCCCATTTTGAAAAAATGAGTTTTTACGAGACCATCAAAATTACAGACATCAATTTTTTAAATGGTTAAACCTGCTTTCTAAATCCTGCCTCTGAAAGAATCCAATCCTTGCATCAAAGCAATATTCAACTCCCACTCCGATTCGCCACTCCAGATCGTCTGAAGCAGCGTTAATTGAACAAAAACTACCTGCCGAAAGATGATCTGTCATAAATTTCCAACCTTCAAGTTTAATAGAGCCAGCCATTCCTGCAGCAGATTCTCCTTTATATATTCCATGCAGCTCATCAATAGCAACCGCTGTAAATTCATCAATAATTTCATAATGAATGGGATATTTTGGAGAATCTGCATTTTTCTCCTTCATCAAGCCCATAGACAACTGAAAATCAACCCAGTAATCTTTGCATGATGCGGTTTTATATCTAAAAAGAGGACCTGCTGTGAACATAAAATCAGGGCTGTAATATCCACCGTGTCCAAATGTGTAGAAATTGCTGTTATGCTCAAAGTGCATCCATGTTGCATAGACACCCAACGTCATTTCATCACCATTTTGCATTGCAATGGTTTTGCCTGAAGCAGCATTCAACTGATATGAGCTATTCTGCCATACATTAAGACCGCGATACGCATCAAAGCCACCATTTAATGAAAACCAGTTGTTCTTCCCGAATGAGATATTTCTGCCCATAACTAAACCATTTTTGACTACCCGACCCCATTCCTGATTACTGTATGGATCATCAAGCCCTGATATTGATAAAATCGAGTCATCAACCACTGTTCTGTGAATTTCTCCATTCCAACCGTTATTATGTGTTGCTTTTAATGTAATAACAGGTGTTGGGGAGACAGCACCGCCTAATGGAGAAGTTCCTAAAGATGTCTCAAGATTAAAATCAAAATTAGATAAAATAGTTATATTGTCTCTATTCCATTTTAAAGCTGCCTCATTAAGAACTATGTTGTCATTGCTTGATGTAAAAAGAGCCTTCTGACCATTGATGTATTTGTAAAAATTTCCTGTTTTATTCGGTAAGCTGTCTGATGCTCCATTTGACAGACGCCTTGATTTAAAAAATATATCCAAATTATTTTGTAATAACTTTACGTTACTATTTGAATTTATAACAAACCCTGTCTCATCAAGCCTTGAAGTGCCGTTATCTCCATTTTTATGTCTATGGTAAAAGATGTTGTCATATCCATTTGGAACTCCATATTTGCCTTTTTTTACCTTACTGGTCAAAGGGTCTGCAAGTTTACGGCAAATCATAAGTTTTAACTCATCAAGTTTTGCAGTGTTTTTTATATTATTTTTTCCCATAAAATCATTGAGAAGCTCATAAGCTGCTTCATATTTTTCTTGCTGATATAGAGTATATCCAAGACCTGTAACCCAGCTTTCAGCATCAGGATTGATTGTTCCATTAAGATTTTTTTGGAGAATCTTTTTTTGGAGAAGGGTTTCAAATTTTTTCTGGGCAAGCTGATAATTCTTTGCATTGTAAGCTG
>CAXNND010000345.1:0-3221 GCA_964203105.1 Desulfamplus sp. | reverse complement strand
TACAACCTTGTCACCAGCCTCTATCCTTGCCACATCACTGTTAGATGAGTTCCATATGATGTTTTCAGGAATAGTAATTTCACCGTTGCTAAAGTATCCCCTCAATAAAAAACGAATCTCATCTCCTGGCTGGGTTAATGTTGCTGTGGCAGGAGATATATTAATGGAGTTCAGGAAAACTACCGGCGCTGTCTCTGTGCCGTTTTCCTTTATGCCGGTGAATGTTCCGTTTTTTTCATTATAGTCTCCAGTAAGAGTATTGATATTTATATCAATATAATTGCCTTCTGTTATTGTATTGCCATTATATGTTCCTGTCATATCTGCATAATGATACTGGGTATCGCTTTCCTCTGTTGTCATTACTATCTGGACAGTATTATCCGAGACCGAAAATGCGATAATGCTGCCACTGCAAAAAAGGAACTCACAACCATCCAGACCTTCGGCATCTCCTCCATAAAGGAAATTACCCTGTTCATCTGTTGTTATCTCAAACCTGATTCTCTTGCCGCTACTGTCTGTAAGAAGCCATTGTTGGGTTTTCATTACCATGGCAGGAATATCGTCAGACTGTAGCGAGCGAACAGCATTGAGATGGTAGTCGCCGCTCCTAACGCCTTTATTGCCGTAGGGATCGGCAAAAATAGCAGTAGCACTTAAAATAAAAAAGATTGAAAATAAATATAGTTTGACCTTCATTGTTGTTTCCTTTTAATGCCCAGACGCTAAAGCCCTGGGAGGGTAGTAAAGGGGGGTAACTGTTTATCTGTAATCCTTATAATCCACATCATATTTGCCGGCTTTGTAGGCGAATTTTCTCACTGTAGTGCCAATAAGCTCTGCAGCTCTTTTGATATTTCCATGTGTATTTTTAAGTGAATCAATGAGCATTTCACGTTCAAGGTTGGCAACAGCCGCCTCCATGGTTATAGGTGCAAGGGTATGGGATGTCTTGCCAGTCTGTAGGCTGGGTGGCAGATGGTAGCTGTGAATTGCACCCTCATTGCAGAGAATCACCGCCCGCTCAATACAGTTTTCAAGTTCCCGCACATTGCCTGGCCAGTGATACTCCATCAGCATGTCAATGGCAGGGGTTGAAAATCGTTTAATCTCCTTGAAATGCTCTTTTGAATACTTCTCAAGAAAGTGGTCAGCAAGAAGAATAACATCAGTTTTGCGCATCCTCAGACTTGGCACATAAATTGGAAAGACGTTCAGACGGAAATAGAGATCATCCCTGAATTGACCCTTTTCAACCATATCCTCAAGGTTGCTGTTGGTGGCTGCTATGATCCGCACATCCACCTTGATCGTCTGATGTCCTCCAACTCTCTCAAACTCCCTCTCCTGAAGAACCCTCAGAAGTTTGACCTGCACAGAGATATCCATTGTGCCAATCTCATCCAAAAAGATGGTTCCAAGATGAGCCATCTCAAACTTGCCTTTTTTTTGTTGAAGTGCTCCTGTAAAAGAGCCTTTTTCGTGTCCAAACAGCTCACTCTCTATCAGGTTTGCAGGCAGTGCCGAACAGTTTATCTTAACAAAAGGGTGGCTGTTCCTGTGGCTGTTATAGTGGATTGAATTTGCAATCAGCTCCTTGCCTGTACCGCTCTCTCCCCTTATCAGCACAGTGGCATTGCTTCTTGAGACCTGGGAGATCATCTGGAACACCTCACGCATTTTGTTGCTGTTCCCGATAATATTGGAAAAGCTGTACCTATTTTCAAGCTCACCCTTGAGCCGGATATTTTCAAGTTTGAGCTTGTCCTTTTCCATGTGAATCCGTTCAAGGTTGATAACATGGCGTGCGATCATTGTGGCAATGACAGACAATATTTTTTCGCCCTGCTGCAAGGCACTTTTCCCCTCATAGGGTCTATCAGCACTCAAAGCACCCACAACACGGTTGCCCTTTTTCACAGGCACACAGATAAAAGAGTAGTCAAGCTCCTTTTCTCCCTTATGGGAGGCTGTTTTGTTAAGAAACTTTGGCTCTTCATTGATTATTGGCACAACTGCAGGCTCTCCTGTCTGGATAACCCTACCGGTAATACCCTCACCAAGCTGGTATTTGGCCTGCCTCATGGCTCGTTCGGAAATTCCGTGAGCAACCTCTATTCTTATCTCTTTGGTTACCGGATCAAGGAGGGTTACAGTTCCCCGTATAAGATTCAAGGATTCTGAGAGTATATCCAGAACCTTGTAGAGTGCCTTTTTCATATCTGTATTTTCATTCAGTGCTTCATTTATCTCATAAAGCAGGGAGATTTCCTCTATAGACTTCATTGAATAAAATCCTTCATTACTCTTTAGTAGCCCGTAAAAACAGCCATCCTCGGCATTGTTAATGGGGGACTGTGCATTGTGATATTCAATTTACAGGTCGGCGGCACATTATCATAAATCTTGCTTTATGACACCTTTAATGAGATAGTTCTCAAAAATAACCGGCTTTTTTAAAATTAAAAGTCATGTATGTTTTTTTTGCTTATTCCTGTACCAAAGGGCATGGATGTTATAATGAAACTGAAAAATAGGGAGACTCAGACCGATCATTCAAATATCGGTAATATCAATAAAACTATCAGCGTAATGATTGAAATTGCAGATGCTGTCAACAGGACAGCAAACCTTGATGAATTTTACAGGGCAATCCACAAATCCCTCTCTAAAATCCTGAACGTTGATAATTTTTTCATTGCCATATACCACGAAGATGAAGATAGTGTAACCTTTCCATACTATTATGATCAAAAAGATAGTAATATTAAAGAGATAAGGAATTTAAGCAAAACAGCATCTCTTACTGCCAAAGTTATACAGGCTGGTGAACCTTTGATGTTTTACAGTGAAGATATTGAAAATCATGCAGTCTTAACAGGAATGCCTATAGTTGGAACATTGAGCAAAGTATGGCTTGGAGCACCGTTAAAAACCAAAAACAGGGTTATTGGACTTATTTCAGTTCAAAGTTATGCATACCGCAATATGTATCAAAAAAACGACCTGCATATTTTAAATATTGTATCTCAATACATTGCCCTTGCTGTTGAGCGTAAATCGTCTGATGATGCATACAAAAAACAGCGAAAAATCCTTGAAAAAATTCTTCAAACATCACCCGTAGGGATTGCACTGCTCGAAAACAGGGTTTTTAAATGGGTCAATCCAGAGATGCTTACCCTGTTTGGCTATGACAAAAAAGAGGATTTTGAAGA
>CAXNND010000344.1:0-3225 GCA_964203105.1 Desulfamplus sp. | reverse complement strand
TTGCCAATCAGCCATACCACAAGCAGAATTCAATCGGTGACTCTGCTGCGTCTTGCAAGAGTGCTAAATTTTATGAAGTCTCTTGAGAATGAAAATCAGCCCATTCCTGCCCCTGAACCATACAGGGAACTGGATGCGGCGAAAAAATCGGACACTCTTTTGAGCGACAGAAGGAATACGGGAGTTGATCTTCTTAAATGGTTTCTTGACGATGGAGTATTAAGGGGATTACGTAAAGATGGCACTGTTTTTGAACATAATGTGGATATAGAGCTTTGCAATCGATTTGTCAGAGAGGTGAGAGGCTTTAACCATTTTTATGGTTAAAGCCCCAAATATTGCTGTGATGCTTTACTTTTTTATCCCTCTGCAAGTTTTTTCAACTGTGCATACTTGTCATTAATTTCCTGCTCAATCTTTGCCTTCAGACGTGCTGACTCTTCAGGTAAACTCTTTGCAAGAGCTGCAAATCTGTTCTCTCCAGCAAGGAACTCCTGAATTGTTCCGTCAGGTGCTTTGGAATCAAGGATAAACGGATTTTTACCTTCAGCTTTGAGAAGCGGATTATAACGATAGAGAGGCCAGAATCCTGATGCAACTGCAAGCTGACTCTCAAGCTGGGTTTTCCCCATACCTTTTTTAATTCCCTGATTAATACATGGAGCGTAAGAGATTATCAAAGATGGTCCAGGGTAGCTCTCTGCCTCAAGAAATGCCTTCATGGTCTGCTGCTTGCTTGCACCCATTGCAATTGAAGCCACATAAACATATCCATAGCTCATTGCCATAGCACCCAAATCTTTTTTGCCGATCTTCTTGCCAGTGGCTGCATATTTTGCAATTGCACCGGTAGGGGTTGCCTTTGATGACTGACCGCCTGTGTTGGAGTAAACTTCGGTATCCATAACAAGGATATTTATATCATCTCCAGAGGCAAGAACATGATCCACACCCCCAAATCCAATATCATAAGCCCAGCCATCACCACCAAATATCCAATGAGATTTTTTGGTAAAAAGATTCCTGTCTTCTAAAATCTCACAGAGCAAGCAGTCAGAGGATGTGCAGCATGAGCTTGAATCGTGAGTATGAGTGCTTGAGCAACATGACGAGTGAGAGTCAGAAGCTGTAGTTGTGCAGCAACAAGATGAGTGTGTATGTGAAGCAGTAGTTGAACAGCAACAGTTTCCATGCTCAGAGGATATAAGTTTTCTTATCTTATCTCCAAATTCTCTTGATGCCTCGGCACTGTTCATACCGGCAAGCCAGCCAGAAAGGGCATCTTTAAGCTCTGCTGACATTGTCCCTTTGCAATTATCCTGTCCACACCCGCAACCTTCAACTTCAAGCACCTTTTTGATTTTTGATGCAAGTGTCTGGCGTCTCTTGTTAAAGGCAAGCATCATGCCATAACCATACTCTGCTGCATCTTCAAACAGAGAGCTTGCCCATGCAGGACCATGACCTTTGGCATCTACACAATATGGAGCAGATGGAGCAGAACCGCCCCAGATTGATGAGCAACCTGTAGCATTGGCAACTGTCATACGATCACCAAAAAGCTGGGTCAGAACCTTGACATAGGGGGTTTCACCGCACCCTGAACATGCACCAGAGAACTCAAACAGAGGTTTGACAAACTGACTTCCCTTTACGGTATCTTTTTTAACAAGACCCTCTTTAAATGGAATGCTCAATGAGAACTTGTGATTTGGAACCTGAACCTCTGTCTGGCTGGCAATTGGCTTCATCACAAGTGCTGGAACCTTGGCAGGGCAGATATCAGCACAGTTTCCGCAACCCTGGCAATCAAGGGCATTGACCTGCATCCTGAATCTGTAATCTTTAAACTCCTTTCCTTTACCTTCTTGAGTAATAAAAGTTTCTGGTGCATTTTTAAGCTCATCTTGTGTTGCAACAATCGGAATAATGGCAGCATGTGGGCAGACAAATGAACACTGATTACACTGAATACAGTTTTCTGGAATCCACTCTGGAACATTGATTGCAACCCCCCGTTTTTCATACTGACTTGTAGAGTTTGGAAAAAATCCATCGGGCTGAAATGAGCTGACTGGCAGATAATCACCCTTCTGTGAAAGGATGGGACGCATCACATTGTCAACAAAACTAGTTGCCTTTTCAGCAGCATCTGTCCATCCTGAGGCATCTTTCCAGCTTGCGGGAACAGGCACTTCAACCAAATTGGCAAGAGTTCTGTCAACTGCGTCAATGTTCATCTGAACAACTTTATCGCCCTTTTTGCCGTATGTCTTTTTTATATCTTTTTTAAGAAGCTCAATTGCCTGCTCAAACGGCAAAACATTTGCAAGTTTAAAAAAGCAGGTCTGCATTATCATGTTGATTCGGTTGCCAAGACCAACCTCTCCGGCAATTTTTACAGCGTCAACATTGAAGAATTTCAGTTTCTTGGCATAGATGGTCCTTCTGACATCCCCTGGAATATTTTTTTCCATATCCTCAAAGGACCATTCAGAGTTGAGCAAAAATGTTCCGCCAGGTTTTATTCCTTCAAGAACATCATAAATGCCAACATAGTTAGATTTATGGCAGGCAACAAAATCAGGCTCATTAATCAGATAGGTTGATTTTATTGGAACATCGCCAAATCTCAAGTGAGATATGGTAATACCGCCAGATTTTTTAGAGTCGTATGCAAAATAACCTTGTGCATACTTTTCAGTGTTGTCGCCAATAATCTTGATAGCACTCTGATTTGCTCCAACAGTTCCGTCAGAACCTAAACCCCAAAATTTTGCACCAACTGTCCCTTCTGGTGCGGGGTTAAAGCCACATTTTGGCTCAAGAGACGAGTTGCTCAGATCATCATTAATACCAACTGTAAAATGGTTTTTGGGTCCGGCTGA
Source organism: Desulfamplus sp. (assembly GCA_964203105.1). Lineage (GTDB taxonomy): Bacteria > Desulfobacterota > Desulfobacteria > Desulfobacterales > Desulfobacteraceae > Desulfamplus. The sequence continues at coordinate 337 of CAXNND010000344.1, read as the reverse complement.
TCTCATGTTGTCAAATACAGCTTTTATCATTGGGGGATTGAACTCTTTTGAACCAAGACCGTAACGCCCACCAACAATTTTTGGACCTTCGCCCTTTTCCATGAATGCTGTGCAGACATCAAGATAGAGAGGATCCCCAATTGCTCCTGGCTCTTTGGTTCTGTCAAGCACTGTTATCACTTCTGCTGTTGCTGGAATAGCTGACATCAGGGCTGAGGCATCAAATGGTCTGTAGAGACGCACCTTTACAACTCCAACCCTCTCACCGTCATTGTTGAGTCTTGTAACTGTCTCTTCAATAGCTTCGCATGAAGAACCCATTGAAATTATCACCCTG
>CAXNND010000343.1:0-3230 GCA_964203105.1 Desulfamplus sp. | reverse complement strand
TCTGTCAAATGTCAGAGGAACTGTTCAGGCTGATATTTTAAAAGAGGATCAAGGGCAGAACACCTGCATTTTCTCAATTGACTTTGCCCTTAAAATGATGGGTGATATTCAGGAGTATTTTATAAAACACAATGTCAGAAACTTCTACTCTGTTTCAATTTCCGGTTATCACATTGCAGAGGCTGGAGCAAACCCGATTACCCAACTTGCCCTGACCCTCTCAAATGGCTTTACCTATGTTGAATACTATCTCTCAAGAGGTATGGATATCAACTATTTTGCCCCAAATCTATCCTATTTTTTTTCAAATGGAATGGATCCTGAATATACGGTTATAGGTCGTGTGGCAAGACGCATCTGGTCAATTGCCATGAGAGAGAAGTATCATGCTTCTGACGCATCCCGTAAATTGAAATACCACATCCAGACATCTGGCAGGTCCCTTCATAGTCAAGAGATTCAGTTCAACGACATCAGAACCACTTTGCAGGCTCTTTGTGCTATTTACGATAACTGTAACAGTCTTCATACAAACGCATTTGATGAAGCGATCACCACCCCAAGCACGGAATCTGTAAGACGTGCCCTTGCAATCCAGCTTATAATCAACCGTGAGTGGGGACTTGTGAAAAACGAAAACATGAATCAGGGCAGCTTTATTGTTGAGGAGCTTACCGATCTTGTTGAAGAGGCGGTTCTGATTGAGTTTGACAGAATCACAGAGCGTGGTGGCGTTATGGGTGCAATGGAGACAGGTTATCAGAGGGGCAAGATTCAGGAAGAGTCCATGTATTATGAGCACCTGAAACACTCTGGAGAGTTTCCAATCATCGGTGTCAACACATTCCGTGACGAAACTGCTGATTATGATGCCATGACCTCGTATCTTGAACTTGCAAGGGCATCTGATGATGAAAAGGACGATCAGCTTGTAAGGCTTAAGACATTCCACGAAAAGCACAATGAGGAATCACCCGAAGCTATCAAAAAACTCAAGGTAGCAGCTCTTGGTGGAAAGAACCTCTTTGAGGAGCTGATGGGGACTGTCAGATCATGCAGTCTTGGTCAGATTACCAACGCTCTTTATGAGGCTGGTGGAAAGTACCGCAGAAATATGTAGTGACTACTCCCCCTTATTACAATGGGGGAGCAGGTAAAATATAAGAGTTTGTTGCTTCAATTACTATTTGATTAAAATTCCTGAACAAGAACAATCAATAAGGGCGGTGAGTAAAGCATAATGCTACCCGCTGCCCTTAAAAAATAATCATCTGACTGGACTGGTTGATAAGCTCAATGGCAGATAAAAAAAAAATAATGCTTGTAGAAGACCATCCAATATTCAGGCTGGGGCTTGCAGAGCTTATAAATCAGGAAGACGATCTTGTTGCCTGTGGAACTTCAACTGATGTTGATCAGGCTATCAAGGAGATGGAAATACTTGATCCTAATCTTATTATTGTTGATATAAGCCTTAAAAACTCGGATGGGATCGATCTTGTTCATCATGTCAAAAAATACAGCAGGGAAATTCCGGTACTGGTTCTCTCAATGCACGATGAGTATCTCTATGCACAAAGAGCTCTTCATGCAGGTGCCAAGGGATATATCATGAAGCAGGAGGCTATGGAATCTGTTGTGACAGCAATTCACCATGTACTCTCTGGCAGGGTATATTTAAACGAAAATCTCAAAGAGCACATTCTTTCCAATATTTCAGAAAATTTTAAAACAAAAGACAAAACCCCGATGGACAGGCTTACAGATAGAGAGCTTCAGGTATTTAAAATGGTAGGTAAGGGTTTTACCTCAAAGGAGATTGCTATAAGGCTTTTTTTAAGTATCAAGACAATTGGCACTTATCGTGAAAGAATCAAGGAAAAATTGGGTTTAAAAAATTCCAGTGAATTGGTTAGATGTGCAGTCCATTTTGAAAAAACAGGTCATATTGAGTCTGTTGAGGATTCGGATTTGACAGGCAAAGTATATTGATGAGCTGCAATAATAGTAAAAGGTGTTCTATAACAATCAGAGGCGTTTTACAGCAATAACTAATAGTACAAACAAAGGAGAGTAAAATGAGTCAGACACACAACATGACAGATTATGATGCAACCTATCGCGAGTTTAAATTAGAAGTCCCTGAATATTTCAACTTTTCAGGAGATGTGATTGACAAATGGGCAAAAGATCCGAACAAACTTGCCATGTGGTGGGTGGATGATGCCGGAACTGAAATAAAGAAGACATTTGCAGATATCAGTAATGCATCAAAAAAACTTGCCAATGTACTAAAGGCTAATGGTGTAAAGCAGGGTGATGTTATCCTTGTAATTCTGCCAAGAAACATAGAGTGGTGGGAAACCTTTACCGCATGTATCCGCATGGGTGCTCTCAACTCCCCGGGTACAACACAGTTGACTGCCAAAGATCTTGAATTCAGGGCAAACAAGGCAGAGGCTGTCTGCATAATTACCAACAATGATATTGCTGCAAGATTTGACACAGTGGCAGAGAACTGCCCCAATGTTAAAACAAAGATTGTTATAACAGAACCGAGAAAGGGCTGGCTCTTTTACACGGATGAGGTTGCAAAAGCCTCTGACAAGTTTGAGACAGCAAAGACAAAAAGTGACGATCACTGTATCGTATATTTCACATCTGGAACCACAGGTTTTCCAAAGATGGCTCTGCATACCCATGCATCATATCCAATCGGTCATCAGATTACAGGCAAGTTCTGGTTAGACCTTCAACCACAGGATATGCACTGGAATATCAGTGATACAGGATGGGCAAAGGCTGCATGGAGCAGCTTTTTTGGACCATGGAACTGCGGTGCTGCACAGTTTATCCACCATACTGACCGTTTTGACCCCAAAAAGACCCTTGAACTTCTTGCAAAATATCCTGTTACAACAATGTGCGGTGCCCCGACAATTTACAGAATGTTGGTTCTGCAGGATCTTTCCATTTATAAATTCCCGACTCTTCGTCATTGTGTAGGTGCTGGCGAACCTCTTAACCCTGAAATTATTGAAGTGTGGAAAAAAGCAACCGGCTGCACAATCCGTGATGGATATGGTCAGACTGAAACCGTACTGCTATGTGGCAGTTTCCCCTGTATAGAAGCCAGATTTGGCTCAATGGGCAAGCCATCTCCAACAATTGATCTTCATGTTATTGACGATAACGGGAACATTCTTCCCCCAAATACTGAAGGCGATATT
>CAXNND010000342.1:0-3239 GCA_964203105.1 Desulfamplus sp. | reverse complement strand
CCTTTTGCCACACACAGCCGTAACCCCCAAACCTCTTTTTAGCCTCAATGGTGTACCTGTGCTGCAACGGTGTATTCAACAGCTTATCCAGGCGGGCTGCACCTCCATAATCATAAATACCCATCATCTTAACCATAGGATTGAGCAATTTATTGAAAGGTGCAAATCGGAAAACAAATTCTGTGATTCTGTACATATCACCACTATCTACGAGCCTGTAATTCTAAATACTGGCGGAGCAATAAGGAATGTTCGTAACTTTATGGAAGATGAGCCATTCATGGTTATAAACAGCGATATTGTCTCTGACATAGACCTGAAAAAAGTTTGGGATTTTCATATAACAGGTAACTGGTGTGCAACCCTCGTGCTTCACGATTATCCCATTTACAACAAGGTAATGGTTGACAAGAACCTGTTTATCAGAAGTTTCTCACGGTGTAAGTCAAGATTGATTGCTAATTGTGACATTGATGATAATAGTTATTGTGACTATAAAGATTGTTATAATGGTAACGAGGCTATTTTAGCATTTACAGGTGTACAGGTGCTCTCACCTGAAATATTTGAGTATATTTATAACGGTGTAAAGAGTCATACAACATCTCAGGTAGCTCCAACCCCATCATTGTTTGCAAAAGCTCCTTTTAGCAGCATTGATCTTTATTCTCACCTTGCTAATCAAGGAGATTTGGTCAAGGCGTTTATATGCAAAGATATTTTTTGGCAGGATATTGGAACACCTGAAACCTACCGAGATGCTGCCATAAGATTTGAAGTAGCAGAAAAGTTGAATTTTAATGGATCAAATGAGTACGAAACAGATGGAGGGTTTAATAGTCCATTTACCTGTATAAAAGATATTGTTATTGATAAACTTGCTGGAGATGGATCAGACAGGAGATGGTTTCGTTGCAGGTTGCCTGATTTCAAAATATCTGATAGTGGTGGTGGCACTGCCTCTCCAATCAAGCCGTCCAGCTCTGTAATTGTTGCGGATCATGGCATTTATCACCAGGAGTATATCAGTAATGACAGCACTCAATGTAGGGTAAATAACGATTTTAGTCGCCAAACCCAAGAGATTGACGCTTTCATAAATATTGGTAATCATCTGTTTAAGCAGGGAATTAAAGTTCCAGAAATCAAAGGATATGATCGATTTGCTGGTTTGGTTGTGCTTGAGGATCTGGGAGATACCCATCTTCAAGATTTAATAATTTTGCACAGTGTTGGTGACAAATTTATAAATACCAATCTTGTCCTTGAATGTTATAGAAAGATATGCAGCCTTGCCATAGATTTTTCCATAAAAGGGATAATTGGCTTTGACGATAACTGGACATTTCAAACCTCCTCATATTCAAAAGATATGATTTTGGAAAAGGAGTGCCTCTATTTTGTTGAGGCGTTTCTTCAGGGTTATCTGAAACTGAATGTTCAATTTGATGATTTTATTGATGAGTTTGAATTTATCGCTGACAACGCTCTTGATGGTGCTTTTGAGGGGTTGATGCACAGGGATATGCAGTCAAGAAACATCATGGTCAAGGGAGGAGATACATTTTTGGCAAATCAAAACCTTTTAACTGATCCAAATTTGGGGGCTGATGGAGGCTATCTGGATGAAAATCTCTTTTTTATTGATTTTCAGTCTGCCAGAAGAGGTCCGCTTCAATATGATCTGGCATCTTTACTGATTGACCCTTACGTAAATCTTACTGATGAGATTAAAGATAACCTTTTGGATTATTGTGTCAATCAAATTGAACGGCTTATACTGTACTACCCGGAACAATTTAATTTTAAAAGATTTGACCAAAAAAAATTCATAAAATGCTACCGTTATTGCTCCGTTACCCGTAACATGCAGATGCTCGGAGCATTCAGCAATTTATCCATGAACAAGGGCAAAACCTTTTTTGAACAATACATTCCGTTGGCTATGAACAATCTCAAAAAGATTATTCATTTTGTGGATACCGGTAAAATACCCCTCCTCTATAGCTGCATAACAACTATTCAGACTTAACCACTTTTTATTTTAAGATGGAGATAATTAAAAATGGAACCAATTAATATCATGTTCAATGGAATTCCAGGGAACGTTGCAGCAACCATTGCTGCACATATTGCGGTTGATCCTCGTTTCAATCTGCTGCCTTTTTCAATGACAGGTCCTGAAATTGATCAAAAGCAATATACAATCAAAAGTATGAGTAAAAATATTGGTCAAATGGGTGAGAGAGTTATGGCAATCGACAAGAGCGTTGATATTACCCTTGTGAAACCAGATGAGCGATATAATACTATTATCCAGATAATTCAACGGTTTCCCCAGATCATAGCCGTCGATTTTACCCACCCCGCAGCGGTCAATGGAAATGCAGAATTTTATGCTAAATTTAATATTCCATTTGTTATGGGAACAACTGGAGGGGACCGTGAAGCACTTAACAAAACAGTGCTCTCTTCGTCTATATCAGCAGTCATTGCCCCAAACATGGCAAAGCAGATTGTAGGATTTCAGGCAATGATGGAGTATGCAGCAGAGACATTTCCTGATCTGTTCAAAGGATATACTCTCCAGATCAAAGAGAGCCATCAAAAGGGAAAGGCAGATACCAGTGGGACAGCAAAAGCCATGGTTAAATATTACAACAAACTTGGCATTCCGTTTAAAGAGGATGATATTATCATGGATAGAGACCCTGAAATCCAGAAAAACAGATGGAATATTCCCGAACAGTATCTTTCAGGACATGCGTGGCACACCTACACTCTGACATCTGACAACGACAGTGCAAAGTTTGAGTTTTCGCATAATATCAATGGCAGAGATATTTATGCTCAAGGGACTATTGATGCGATACTCTTTTTGCACAGCAGGATCAAAAACAGGGTAGATGGTTCTATTTTGTTAGATAGTAGTAATGACAATAAAAATATGAATAGAGGTATTGTTTATACCATGATCGATGTGCTTAAGGGAAACAGGATATGAGCCAACTGGTTAAAGGATACACAGCCAAAAAAGATATTTATAACATCTTGAGAGGTTCAATACTCAATGGAAAGCTCAAACCAGGAGAGAGGCTTGCAATTGATGAGTTAAAAAGCCAATTTGGGACAAGTGTTACTCCTGTGAGAGATGCCCTGCAGATGCTCAATCAGGAGATGCTTATTACCATCAAGCCCCGTTCTGGTTATTTTGTCACCAGAATTACACTGAAAGAGTT
>CAXNND010000341.1:0-3245 GCA_964203105.1 Desulfamplus sp. | reverse complement strand
AGCCCAACTACACCAAGATGCAGGTGTATATTAATGTTTCCACCTTGTTTTCTTATATTACGTTCCGCTGAGCTTAAAATACCTCTTCATCCACAATCTGAAAAATATCAGGAAACATCTCTGATAATACAGACACCAGTTGTGCTGCTTCCTGCTCCAGTCTGTCAATCAGGGAGCATGCAACATCAACTCTACCATCTTTGCCGGCACATTCTATCTGATATGCGAGTTCACTGACTCTTTTTGCTGAAAAATTAGCACACGATCCTTTTAGTGCATGAGCACAGGCTCTTATCTCCCGTGCATCTTTACTGTCCAGAGCACTCTTTAACTTTGGGATTTCTTTAGAAAGGCACTTTGGAATAAGTGGCAGCAATCCCTTAAGAGCTATTTCATTTCCGTCAAGTCGGTTCAAGAAATCTTGATAGTCGAAGACTGGGGTTAGTTCAGATGGAAGTGGTAAATAATCCTCAGAAGGAGATGGAAATTCTATCTCTTCATGTTGACCCGTGACATATTTTCTGATAACGGTCAAAAGTTCTTCAGGATTAACTGGCTTTGAAATATAGCCGTTCATTCCCGCATCAAGGCAGTTCTGACGGTCTTCTGTTGAGGCATTTGCCGTCATTGCTACAATAGGGACATCACTGTTCAGAGTAATAAGATCGCAATTACGGATAATTTCTGTAGCTTCAATACCATCCAGTTCAGGCATTTGCATATCCATAAGAATAACATGATAATTCTTTCTGCTTGCAGCTTCCACAGCTTCTTTGCCATTATTTGCAATATCAACCGAAATACCTGATTTTCCAAGAATTGCTAATGCCACCTTCTGATTCATGATATTGTCTTCTGCCAGCAAAATCCTTGCATGTGCCAGATTTGATATGTTGTTCATCTGGTTTAATAATTCAGGAATATCCGTCTTAACATCATTTGACACATAAGACTTGACACTTTTCTCAAATCTTAATGTAAACCAGAATGTGCTGCCAACACCTTTTGCACTCTCTACACCAATATCTCCACCCATGAGTTCCGCAAGCCGTCTTGAAATTACAAGGCCAAGTCCGGTACCACCGTATTCTCTTGATGTAGATGCATCAGCCTGTGAAAACGACTTAAACAACCTGTCTCTGTTTTCCTTAGAAATGCCGATTCCGGTATCTGTAATCTCGAATTTAATTTTTGAAGGGCTGTCTGTCTGACTCTCTGAAGAAACTTTCTCACTGGAAACACGAACTGTTATTCCACCTTGATGGGTGAATTTTACAGCATTGTTAAGAAGATTGAGAAGAATCTGACGCACCCGTACCGGATCACCTATAAAATAGAGAGGTACATCAGGAGCAATCAGCTGTTTCAGATAAAGCCCTTTTTCATCAGCTTTAAGTTTAACCATCTTTACAACAGAACCCACAATATCAATGAGATTGAACTTTGTATTCTCAAGTTCCAGTTTACCCGCTTCTATTTTTGAAAAATCAAGAATGTCGTTAATCAACGACAGCAGAATATCAGAACCACTCATGGCTGTTTCAGCATAGTCTTTCTGCTCCTCATCAAGCGGAGTATTGAGCAGAAGCCTGGTCATGTTGACAACAGCATTCATGGGGGTACGGATTTCGTGGCTCATGTTGGCAAGGAATTCGGATTTGGCACGGGTGGCGGCTTCAGCAGCCTCTTTTGCTTTCAGCAGCTCCTCCTCGGCTCTTCTGCGATCTGCAATATTCCATACAGAATCCATCAGAAGTATAAGCTGGCGGGCATCTGAATCATCATAATCAGAAGGCTTGTTTGCAACCCCCACAACAGCTTTGATGGAGCCTTCTATAAATACAGGAACTGTCAAAAATTTATAAAGAGGGGCATGTCCTTCAGGATAGCCTTTTTTCATGGAATGCGGGGATCAAAATCATTGATGATAATAGGAATTCTCTGTCTTACTGCTTCACCCCATAAACCGGTTTTATCAAGATGGTAAAGCTGTTCAGGATTTGTAATCGCACATTCGTTCATTACCTCTTTTGACCATGTATTCAGGGTGAACTCTTTTCTCTCTTCGCTATAATAATAGATGTATCCAATTTTACTGTTGCTCAGTCTTATCGCTTCGTCAAGTGCATAATTCAGCAGATCTTTTTGATTTTCCGCTCTGTATTGTGCAATTTTCAGAAGACTTTCAAGCCTTGCTTCATTAAGTTTTAGATACTCTTCTGATCGCCTCCGTTCCGTGACGTCATGAAAGGTTACGACGAATCCGTCAAGCAGTCTTACGGCTGAAATTGAAAACGCCTTATCCAGATTTTCATATTTGTAATACTCCTCCAATTGAGCGGGTTCTCCGGTTTCGACAACCTGGACGTATCTGTCAAACAGTCCGGATGTTCTGTTTCCAGGCATTAGTTCAAGTAAACGGCAGCCTTTCACTTCATCCTGAGAACGTCCCACCATTGTGGAACCTGCACGGTTTGACAGCAGCCATTCAAAATCGATTATATTGCCGGCTCCATCCCGCACTGAGCGGAACGCCATGATACCGCTCAGTGAGCTGTCGAGCACCCCTTTGAGAAGCTCTTCAGCCTGTTTGCGCCAGGTGATGTCGTGATAGGTTATCAGAACTCCATATCCTTCAATCGGGACAGGTGCTGCATGAACATTTATCCATGTGATATCCTGATGCCCTTTGACAATACCCATTTCCACATTTTCAACAAGCTGCTGTATTTTTGCCGCACGGACACTTGCATATTCATCAACAGGCATGGGCGTACCGTCAGGACGGATGATTTTCCATTCCGCACTGTCAATTTTCCTTTGGGTATGCTCTTTAACAGATACACCGAGAATCCGTTCTGATTCGCTGTTGGCTTCTGAAAGATTCCCGTTGGCATCCATAACGCTCACCCCTATGGGAAAGGAGTTGAAGAGCACTCTGTATTTTTCCAGACTGATATGCAGTGCCTCTTCCGAATGACTGCGTTTTGTAATCTGTCTGTGAATATTAACCCAGGTAAAAATAATGCCTCCAATACCAAAAAACCACATATACAGATAACGTAAAATCACAAACAGCTTCTTCTGATCACTAATGATTTGAAGGGAATCAAGAGGAACAGCCACACTGATTCCACCTCGTATTTCTCCTGTTTTATATCCTTGAAAGCTGTGGCATTTCATACAGCTTTCCTCCACATATAAAGGGCTGATAAGACGCATGAATTTCTTTCCATTCATATCCT
>CAXNND010000340.1:0-3248 GCA_964203105.1 Desulfamplus sp. | reverse complement strand
AGAAAACAGTAGGGTCAGCTTCAAAAATATGCTGAGTGCCGTTACCATGGTGAACATCAAAATCAATGATCCCAACCCGCTGAATACCCCATTTCATCTGAAGATAGCGGGCAGCAATGGCAACATTATTAAAATAACAGAAGCCCATTGCCTTGCTGACCTCTGCATGGTGTCCAGGAGGTCTGACCGCACAGAATGCGTTGTCTAATTTCCCGTCCATTACCATGTCAATAGTATCCAGAATGCCACCAACTGCCAAAAATGCAGTTTCATAGCTCTCCGTACATATTCCGTTATCCTGATCATCAAAAGTGTTGTGCCCTGATAGGCATACCTCCTCAAATCTCCTTATATAGGATTTATCATGGATAGTTTCGATCCATTTTTGTTCAGCACGGGATGCCGGAATAATAGTCAGATTTTCCAACATCCCGCCATCTTTGATGCCGTTGTGTATGGCTATAAGCCGTTCTGGCATCTCGGGGTGATAGGGTCCTGTGTCATGCAAAAGATATCGCATGTCGTGTAGATAACCGGTTTTTCTCATAAAAATACTCCTATCCGGATATGTGATAAAATGGCTTTGGTTATATGGACAGACAAAGTAAACTAAATTATGCTGTGGCAAAAGGAGAGATGTTGTGCCAAAATAGCCTAAAAAAGTAAACCGATCTGGCCAGAAAGGGTAGAGCTTGTTATGTTGCAGCTTGTAATTATAAATATGAAATATAGTCAAGAAATATTTATTAAATCGCACCCTTTGTAGAGTTTTTTTCCATAGGTGGAAAAATAGTGCCATTGAATTTTAGTGGGGATAGAACTGAGCCAAAACAAAAAAGGGTTATGAAATTAATCATAACCCCTTGATTGTATTTGGGCTTGATAAAGTCTTTACAAGTATCTCAGGTCAAATGTTAAACGTGTTAACGTGTCAAAATATCTACTGCATTGAACACAAGCACATCTTTGATCTGGATGGAGGATGAGTCACTAAATTTCCAGATGTCTGGTCCAGAGTTTGCGGCTACTGCGGTTTCATCATAGGTACGGTTGGCACAGGCACCTACCGCAACCCTGTTATCTATATCGTAAGTTGCATTGACATCATAGCCGGTTGAATTACCTGAAATGACATATTGTCCCTTGTAGGTGTTGTAATATACGTTAGCACCGATACTCAGGTTAGCGTTAAGCTTGAAAAAAAGATTGTCGTAATGAGTCTTGTGAGTTTCATCTGCATCATCATGCAGCCAGTCAAAATTTGCCCCAAAAAGTCCATCCGCATTGCCAGTATTGGAGATCAATTTAATCCAAGAACGTAAATCAGGAGCAGTAGAGATAATACTGCCGGCAGAATGAAGGAAAGATGGGTCCTGTATGTCTCTCTTGACCATAGGATCAGCCGATTTGCCATAAATTCCTCCTGTCACACCATAAAGGCTTAAGTATCCATAGGCATAATCAGTTGTAGGCATAGGATCGTTTTTGTATGGACCCATAATTGATGCTTCACCGGTTTCAGGAATCAGGGTATCGGTCAGCCCGAACGGTTCAATGATCCTTTCACGGACAACCTGTTCCCAGGACTGCCCTGTAACCCCTTCAAGCATCAAGCCCAATAGGGCATAACCTGTGTTTGAATAGGACTGACTCGTGCCCGGATAAAAATCTGGTCCTTTTTCCAATTCGCTTTGCACCAGTTCCGAGAGATCCCACTGTTTTTCAGGGTGAAAAAGAAGATCAAGGAAAAATGGAGATGGAATTTCATAAAAATTGGGGATACCTGCTGTATGGTTCATAACACTTGCCACGGTTATTGCATCTACGTAGTTAGGAGAACCAGTACCATTTGGTGAAGGGATATCCATGACGCTGTTGAAGGTGGTGCGAACCGGTTCTGGCAGATAGTTACTTACAGGATTGTTGTAGTTAACTAAACCCTCCTCTACCAGTTTTAGAATGGTCATGGCAACAAATGATTTGGTCAGGCTGCAAACCCTGAAACGGGTGTTGATGGTCATTGGACGCTTGTTTTCCAAATCTGCATATCCGGCTACAAAATCCCAGATATAGGCGTGTGAATCTGAATCATACCTGATGATACCATCAAGCACTCCATTCTGAATACACGCCATATCACCCTTTTCGCAGGGGCAAGGGGTTTCCATAGACAGAGTAACCCCTGGTGTGCTGTATTGGGTAATTGCATTATCTACCTCATGTCGCAGCAGTTGTGCCATAAAGTGATTCTGGGCACTCAGGGCTGGAATCAGATGCCTGTATCCGCCAGTCAATGTGGCAATTACAGTTTCCGCTGCCCTTTCAAATTCTGCCTCTGGAAGGTTAAAATCCAAACTTACATTTAAAGTTGCTGCATTATTACGAGCTGTATCTGAAATATAGATGCCGTTTGCAGCATTATCCACTCCATCAGAAAAGTTATAGTCTTCATCAAGAGTCTGAAGGAATCTTATGATATTTGTTACTACATTATCACGATTGCTTTTTGCATCAGGTACAAGGTATCGTGGTGTAAAAACCCAGACATCAGGCAAAGAATCACCAACCTCAAGCCCTGTTACCACTGGAACAGTATTGCCTAACACGATTTTTCCCAATTTAAATGTGATGTCCTTTCCGCGTTCAAATGTAAACATACCATTTGCATCGGTAACTCCAGATTCTCCTCCGCAAAGATAATCCAATCCACGAACCGGAGAATCAAAAAATTGCCCTTGATGGGTGATGACAAAATCATCATCTCCCGAAGAGCAACCGACAAAGAGCAATAGGAGAGCAGAGAGCAGAGACCAAAGAGCAAAATGAAGGATGCCCTTTTTACGACAATTTTTTTTCAACTGATTGTTTTCATCATAGTTTTTGTGCATAAACAACCTCCTGATATAGTGTTTTTTAAGAATTACCAATTATTGAAAATTGCTCGTTAGTTAAATTAAGCGTAAACTTCTAATCATTTTTAGTGTTAAGTTCCCCCCACAGATTTCTACGGGGTAGTCCATCAGCAATTTAATAGGCGTGACTTCTTAATCTATATGCAATACCCAGTATAAAATCCATAATTTTCATCTTCAGAGGACTGGATTTTTTATCATAAAAGACATATTCACGCACAGTTTTAATTTCATATAACGATAATATTATTGCCTTACCAATCTTTTGTTTAAAACTTATCCTCTTAACATTATGTTTTTTATAATATCTATAATCTGCGTAAAGCCCTGAAAACA
>CAXNND010000339.1:0-3257 GCA_964203105.1 Desulfamplus sp. | reverse complement strand
AGAGTCAAACGAAGGTGATAATATATCTGTAAGTGCCAATACAGTCACCATGCAAAATACTCTTCCTGATCTTGAGGTCAAAACCTGGTATGCAAACTGGGACGCTTATGGAAATGGTGTTCTTACATATGAGGTGATTAACAGTGGCGTATCATCTACAACCAGCACAAACTGGTATATAAATCTGATTTTAGATGTGGATCAAGTCGCTGGAAATGGCAATGAGCAGTATCTTTTTTATGAACCGGCATCATTTATCCTAAATCCCCAAGACATTCTTTATCGTAAAGAGGGAGAGAATCCGACATATTTTAATCTCTATCAGACTTATGATGGTTACCCTGTTTTTGCTGGCACATACTACATGGCTTTGTGGGTGGATGATATGAATTATGAATCCGAGAGCAATGAGTTGAACAACGGCTCTTACAGTTGGGGAACTGTTTCTGTAAGAGGGTATTACGGAACAAAACGTTCCGGCATCAACACTACCGGAGCAGACACGACAGGTGATATTAGTAATACGGGAGGGCTTGCAGATACAGTAGCCAATAACAAAAATTTAGAGCATGGTCAAGATACAGATGGTTCAGGCAGTGCCTACAACGGTAAAAAGCTGCCTCCCACCAATCTTGTGTGGAAAAAGGTTGAGATCACCCGCCGTATGGACAATGGTCAGATCAACATGAAAATGGCTGATTCAGAAGCTACTGGTCAGAGTATTAGGAACAAAGAGTCGGCAACAGATACAGATACGACACAGCAGACTATATACTCAAAGGCTATTGAAGCCAGGACAAAGGTGATCTTCCCCACAACGTCATCAAAGGCAATGCCATCTGCATCAAACGGAGAGTAATTTTTAATGGTAAAAACCTACCTTATTCTTTCTGTATTTTTTGTTATGCTTATTGCCTGTAAAAACAGCACTGCAACAGATAAATATTCAGGTAATCGCTTCGTCAAAAGCGGCTCACAACAAGAATATAAAGCTGAACAAGAAGATGTGCCGAATAGAGCAAGAATGGCAAATCCTGCCTCAACCCGCTGTATCAATGATGGCTATCAGCTTGAGCCTGTTGTTAAAAATGGCGTAATAGTGCAATATTTGTGCATTAACCCTCAAACTGGTCTTAAATGTGAAGAGTGGAGATATTTCAGAAATGAATGTTCTCTTAAATAGTTAAATCTGATGAGCGTAGCCTTTTTCTGTTTTTAAGGAAGAATATACAGATGAAAAATCAGACAATTACCGTAATTGACGAGACTATCCGCGAAGGTATGCAGCATCGCGGAATTGTATTTTCTCGTGAGCAGCGAGAGGCTATCCTTGATTTTCAGGAAGAGCTTGGCGTTGACGTCTGTCAGGCTGGATATGCATCTGCCCATATTACAGAGATGGACAATATCAAACATCTCAACCATACTGTTCTGCAGAAAGGTTACAAGATAAGGGTTGCCGGAATGGGCAGAGCATCAATCCAGGATGTTGATTCTCTTATAAATACTGGAATTTGGGATTTTCATCTTCATGCAGACCTTAAGTGCAGGACAAAACAGGATAACAATAGAGAATGGAATAGAGACAGAGAAAGTGAATCAGACAGTTATATAGAAAAGAGTTTCCATAAAATCGGAGAGGCAGTTGATGAGATCAGAAAACATTTTGACTATTCAACTTTCACTTCGACTTCAAACCCAAGAATTTCAATTGCAGTGCTGGATATTGGAACATCTTCATCTGAACTGCTTCAACTGGTATCATCATTTCTCATAAATGATCTGGGTATTGATATTCTATCTCTACCCGACACATCAGGCATAATGTCACCAGATACTTTTTATGATGCTGTAAAAGAAATTGCGTTGTCCACCCAGAAATTATCTGATTTTAAAAAAAATCAGATATTAAAACCTGTTTCACAGATAAGTGTCCACTGCCATAACGACCTTGGAATGGCATCTGCAAATACACTGATGGGTGTATTTGCAGGAGCAACTGTTGTCGAGCTGTCTGCTTTGGGGATCGGGGAGAGAAACGGTATCGGGGATATCTTTACAGTCTGTAAGATATTAAAAGATAAGGGATATAATATAAGATTAAAGACAGATGATATAAAATTATTCAGCAAGTATTACCAGTATGTTAGCAACGTATGTAAAGCCCAGACAGGAGAGCCTCTGCTCAATTACAACAGCCCGTTTTTCGGAGATTCTGTCAGAACTCATGTAGCTGGAACTCACGCTGGCAGCGGTTTTGGACTGTTTCCCCAAAAAGAGGAGTATTTGCTAAATGTTCTCTGTGGCAGGCACCTTGTTAAAAGCTATCTTGAGTCAGAGGAGATACCATGTCTGCCAGAGCACATTAACAGCATCACAGAAGATATAAAATCAAAAAGTGCGGCACTTGGCAGGCGGATAGAGAAAGAGGAGGTAATGGGTATTGTCGCAAAACATAACAACGCTTAAATGTAAATGAGATCGTTTTATAATCGGTATTCTAACTATTACTGCCTTGACTCTAAAAGCTCTCTCACTGTCTTGAGCAAGTCATGGCTGATTATCGGTTTCATAATTACCCTGTCAATACTCGAATCACCTGTTTCTAAATCAGAGGCTTTTGTACTAAAGCCTGTACAGAGAATCACCGGAATATTTGGATTGATCTCTTTCAAAGCACTACAAAGTTTGTCTCCTGTAATCCCTGGCATGGTCAAATCTGTTATGACTAACCGATATATATCTGGCTGCTCACGAAAAGCGTTTAACGCTTCAAGGCTGTCTGTATGGACGACTGGTTTGTAGCCGGCTCTCTTAAGAATTATTCCGAGCATCTTTACAACAACAGGCTCATCGTCAACGACCAGAATGGTCTCATTGCCTGTATATTTTTGCAGCATTGATGGTTCAGCAGAATGAAAGGTTTTCTGTTTTATTCCAGGAATATATACCTTAAAGGATGTCCCCTTTCCAGGTTCGCTTGTGATCGCAATATTTCCCTTGCACCCTTTAACAATCCCGTGAACAACAGAGAGTCCAAGACCTGTCCCTTTTCCCATCTCCTTTGTAGTAAAATATGGCTCAAAAATTCTCTTCCGTGCAGATTCGTCCATGCCAATACCTGTGTCGCTAACTTCAATACAGAGATACTTTCCTGATGGCAAGCGTGAAGAGTCAACACTATCAAAATCGTTCTCTCTCCTGTTTTTTGCCTGCAACCTGTCAATAAAATCAGAAGGAGGATTTTCAGTCTCACT
>CAXNND010000338.1:0-3258 GCA_964203105.1 Desulfamplus sp. | reverse complement strand
GCTTGCAAAATCTACAAAGACAACTGCTGGACTCTCTTTTATCTGCGGAGACATTACTAATACCGATCTTGCAGATAATACCTTTGATGTGATCTGGTGTCAGCATACGTTAATGAACATCAAACATAAATTTGCCGTCTTTACAGAGTTCAAGAGGATACTAAAGATGGGCGGAATGATAGTACTCCATGAAATTGTGAGTGGAGATACACCAGATATTCACTTGCCTGTACCATGGGCATCTCGTCCTGAAATATCATTTCTAATCTCTGAGCAGGAGATGGATCAAATGGTTGTTGATAATGGATTTAACCGTCGTTTTCTGGAAGATCGGACAGATCAGGCAAAAAAATGGTGGGATAAGGTGAACGCAGCCACCCAAAACAATGCAGATGCTCCCCCTCCTCCTCTTGGTCCACACATCATATTTGGCAATAATGGAAGGCTTTTTGGGCAGACTATGAGCAGCAATATTAACGAAGGGCGTATCAGACTAATTGAGGCTGCGTATGTCAAATTGTAATTTATGAACCATCGTAATCTTGAATCACCATTTAAACTGATATCCCACTTTGAACCAACCGGAGATCAGCCACAGGCAATCGACTATCTTGCAAAAGGGGTGGTTGAGGGCAAAAAGCATCAGGTGCTGCTTGGAGTTACAGGTTCAGGTAAAACCTTTACAATGGCAAACATCATTGCAATTGTTGGTAAACCAGCCCTGGTTATTGCACCTAACAAAACCCTTGCAGCCCAGTTGTACAACGAGTTCGCATCTCTTTTCCCCCATAATGCTGTGGAGTATTTTGTCAGTTATTACGACTACTATCAGCCTGAAGCCTACATTCCATCAAGTGATACATATATACAAAAAGATTCTGCTATCAACGAGATGATCGACAAGATGCGCCACTCTGCCACACGCTCTGTTCTTGCCAGAAAAGACGTTGTGGTGGTTGCCAGTGTTTCCTGCATCTATGGACTTGGTGCACCTGAAGATTACCTTGCCCTGCGAGTTGAAATTGCAGTTGATATGGAGATGCCAAGGGAGACGCTCCTATCTTCGCTTGTCAACATACAGTATGAGAGAAATGATATTGATTTTCACCGTGGCACATTCAGAGTGAGAGGCGACAGGGTTGAGATATTTCCTGCCTACGAAGAGGACAAGGCACTTAGGGTGGATTTTTTTGGAGATACCATTGAAAGTATATCTGAAATTAATCCACTTAAAGGGGATGCTCTTAACTTTCTTCGCGAAATTGCGGTTTTTCCTGCATCACACTATGTTACAATGCAGCAGACGCGAGATCGGGCAATCAAGGGAATCAACGAGGAGCTGCAAATCAGGCTTGAGTATTTCCATAAAGAGAAAAAACTTGTTGAAGCCCAGCGTATCGAGGAGAGAACCCGCTATGATCTTGAAATGATGAGTGAGATAGGCTACTGTAACGGCATTGAGAACTACTCAAGACACCTTACAGGCAGAGATCCAGGTGAACCTCCACCCACACTGCTTGACTATTTTCCTGATGATTTTCTGATCTTCTTTGATGAAAGCCACATTTCAGTGCCGCAGCTTGGAGCAATGTACAAGGCTGATCGCTCAAGAAAGAGCACACTTGTGGAGTATGGTTTTCGTCTCCCGTCAGCAGTGGATAACAGACCTCTTAAATTTGAGGAGTTCAGGGAGAAGATAGCTCAGGTCATCTATGTCTCTGCCACACCTGCAGATTATGAACTTGATCTGGCTAAACGCAATATCGCAGAGCAGATTGTCAGACCAACTGGGCTGCTTGATCCAATACTTGAGGTTAGATCCGCAAAAAGTCAGGTTGACGATCTTTATGAGGAGATAATCAAGCGTGTAGAGCCTCAGACCCCAAATTCAAAAGAGCGGGTTCTGGTCACCACCCTTACCAAGAGAATGGCAGAGGATCTGACTGACTATTTTGCAGAGCTTGGCATAAAGGTTAAATATCTCCATTCAGATATCGGCACAGTTGAACGAATTGATATTATTCAAGATTTGCGTAAGGGTCTCTTTGATGTGCTGGTCGGTATAAACCTTTTGAGAGAGGGGCTTGATATACCTGAAGTTTCTCTTGTAGCTATTTTAGATGCTGACAAGGAGGGCTTTCTCCGCTCTTTCCGATCTCTTATACAGACATTTGGACGGGCTGTAAGAAATGTGGCAGGAAAGGTTATCATGTATGCAGAGAGCATCACTCCATCCATGAAAAGGGCAATGGAAGAGACGGAACGCAGGCGGATAATTCAGAGAGAATACAACCAGCGACACGGGATTGTCCCGTCAACTATTCAGAAAGAGCTGCAACCATTTGACTATACCATGGAAAAAAAGCTGGTTTACCCGGAAGGGGCGGATAGTTTTGGCGAGGATATGCTTACCTATCAGATGGAGGTTGCTGAATCCTCAAAGCCTTACGGCAGTGTTACACCTACGCCGGAAAAAATAGAGCGACTAATCAAAACATTTGAAAAAGAGATGCGACAGGCTGCGGCAGAACTTGAGTTTGAAAAGGCGGCACAACTAAGGGATAAAATCAAGAAGATGAAAAAAGGTACAATAAACTGTTGACTCACAGATTACCATGATGTATAAAGCACGCCATCATTCACTGGGTGATCGTCCAATGGTAGGACTGCGGACTCTGACTCCGTCAATCGAGGTTCAAATCCTTGTCACCCAGCCAAGTAAATTCAAGGGGTTATAGCTGTTCTGCTGTAACCCTTTTTTGTTTGGTTGCGTATAGGTTGCGTTTGGTTGCACTATACTATTCTAAATCATCTAAGCGATCAACTGCCGTTTTATTCCCACCTGGTGTCAAGTGTCCATAGATATCAACAGTAAAACTTATGCTATGATGACCAAGCTGGTCACGGACATATTCCAAAGACTCTCCAGCTTCAATCAGAATACTTGCATATGTGTGTCTGAGGTCATGTATTCTAATTTTTCGACAGATTCCAGCTTCTGGCTACCGCCATAAAGCGGGACAGTGTATTGGCTACAAAGGCAAATAATTTTTCGTCGATATGACAGGACAAACTTGTAAGACATGCTGAACGAACAAAGAATCCTGATTTAAAGGAGGATTATCAATATGCAGCAGACAAAGCACAGGCAGCATTTGATAATCACCCACTTTCTCAGGAGTAGAATGAAGATATCGTTTCATGGGCTAAATGGATGATTTCCAACTTTCAGCGAACATCTTCTGCTGTCGAGGGCAG
>CAXNND010000337.1:0-3272 GCA_964203105.1 Desulfamplus sp. | reverse complement strand
TCATGGCATCTGCAACCAACAAAATTTCAGATGGTTTGACCCGTTTTTTTATAGCCTCAAGCTCTGCCATCAGATCTTCATCAACATGAAGTCGCCCTGCAGTATCAAAAATAAGGGTATCATACCCCTTGACCACAGCAGCCTTGACCGCCTCACTGCATATATCAACAGGGAGCATCTGCGTGGTTGAAGGAAAAACAGGAATATCAAGTTGTGTTCCAAGTCTCTGTAACTGCTCAATAGCTGCAGGACGATAGACATCAACAGGAACAAGATAGGGTTTTCTGCCGTTTTTTCTCAAAAACAGTGCAAGTTTACCGGCTGTTGTGGTCTTGCCTGATCCCTGCAACCCCACAAGCATCACTGAACCGGCACTCCCCCTCTCAAAGTCAAGACCCTGATGGGTATCCCCCATCATTCGGGTAAACTCATCATAAACAATCTTTATGATCTGCTGTCCCGGCGTCAAACTATCCATGACATCATGACCGAGTGCTCGCTCTTTTATATCGGATATAACATTTTTTGCAACTCTGTAATTAACATCAGCCTCAAGAAGTGCCAGCCTGACCTGCTTGAGACCCTCTTCTATATTCTTCTCGGTCAGTACTCCGTGGCCTCTAAGTTTCTTAAAAACAGAATTAAGCTTATCACTCAGGTTGTCAAACATAGAACTACATTAAACCTCAAACAGGATCTTAAGATTAAAAAATTTCTGAATTTAATATTTATTTCCATACAAGTCAAGGAAAATTACCAACTTACGCAGTATCAGCATTAATGGCACGAAATTTGCTAAACACAAGTTGTGTTACTACTATTGATTCTCTTTTTTCAATGGAAGGGTAATGTAAAATATAGTACCACCTTCATGCCTGTTTTCAGCCTTTATTTTACCCTGATGGCTCTCAACAATACCATATGCCATGCTTAACCCAAGACCTGTACCCTTTCCCTCCTCTTTTGTTGTAAAAAAGGGTTCAAAAATGTTTTGAATAATTGACTCTGGAATTCCTGCCCCTGTATCGGAAATTGTGATGTGCACCATTCCGTCATTATCCTGGAGAAAGGTTCTGATCTCAAGTACACCGTTGCCTTCCATTGCGTCTGCTGCGTTTAGAATAATATTCATAAAAACATGATTTAACTGCTGAATATCTACTGGAATTTCAGGAATAGTTGTGTCGTAGGTCTCAACTATCTTGATGTTCTGAAAAATAGCCTGATTACGCAACAGAAAGAGGGTTCTTCCCACGATCTTGTTGATATTCTGGAGTTTCACCTCTCTTTTGGTCTGACGGGCAAACTCAAGAAGCTCTTTGACAATTGCACTGCACCTTTCAGCATCTCGCTGGATTTTGAGAAGATCGTTTTTTGCATCACTCTGAAGGTCATACTCTTCAAGCATCAACTGGGTAAAGAGGGTAATCCCACCCAGCGGGTTGTTGAGTTGATGTGCCACTCCTGCGGCAAGCTTGCCAAGTGATGACATCTTTTCAGCCTGTAAAAGTTGAATCCGCATCTTTTCAATCTCCGCTTCAAGACGCTTGGCTTCACGCAGATCATGGAAAAAACCTATGCTTGCAACCTCCTCGTTATTTTCATATACAATTGAGGCATTCAGTATTATTGGCGTGGTGTAGCCATCTTTTGTGACAGCTAACTGCTTATGCCCCTTGAGCAGACCTTTTCCCCCATAGTCGCAGCTTCTCATTTTCTTCATTATTTTATGTGCATCACCAGTAGGGTAAAGATCGCGTATGTTAAGGTGATCAATTGCCTCTTCCTTGGAGTAACCTGATATTTCTGTAGCAGCCTTATTAAACATTATTATTTTGCCAGTCATGTCTGCTGCAATAACTCCATCTGCGGCACTATGTATAAGATTTCGCAGAAAGGCATTTGAAGTCACTCTTTTTTCATCACATCGGAAAAGAGATGGCAGATCAAAATCAAGGACAACAATCGCATCTTCCTCTAAATCAGAAGCCATACCACCATCAGACGCAGCCATTGGATATGCGTAGAGACATAAGCATAAGTTGGCTTTTCCATCACTACTCTCGTCATCTATTATAATTCGCTTCAGGGAAGGTTTTCCGGTTTTTCTGACTTCAGTGGCAGGACAGGTCTGGCATGGAGAATCAGCGTTGAACAGGGCTTTATAGCATATCTCTCCCTCTCTACTGTTTCTGTTCAAAAAGTATTGTCTGTCAGGATTACAGTTAGATGCAAGAATTTTGTAATCATGCGAAATGATAATGATCTGTCTTTTGATTGTTTCAATCGCCCTAAGAAGATAATGATTCTCAACTTCGTTGCCGTAAATCATATTGTCCCCTTCCAATTTTTTTTAATGGTGGTCAAACTGGAGTTTTTATCAGTTTTCAGAAGATTAGGATTCTCAAAAATTTGGATATATCCATTTATAAATTCAAGATATTTCGTCAATTTCAGATATATGTGAATAAATGTTTATATATATATTCTGATATGGCATGTCAAGCGACTCTTTATAGTCCGCTGGCTCTTATCTTTATATTGAACAGCCATTAAATTCAGGTTACTTGACAAATATTTAAATCTATAGTTCCTTGCAGATTCAACTGAAAATTCTATACGGAGGAGAAAAAAATATGAGACCAATATGGTTTGATTCAACATCAAAAACTGTAAAGGTTATTGACCAGAGGATGCTCCCCCACAAGCTGATTGTGGCTGACTTGAAAACTGTAGATGATGTTATTGAGGCAATCCAGCAGATGTTTGTTCGTGGGGCACCACTGATTGGTGCAACAGGAGCATTCGGGGTCTATAACGCACTTTTAGAAGTGAAAGATAACTTAAACGATTCAAATCAGCGTCTAAATATATCTGATAACTATATTCAATATCTTCAAAAAGAGTGCCAGAGGCTCAAAGATGCAAGACCCACAGCAGTTAACCTTGCATGGGGTGTTGACAGGGTTTTTGATGTTGTAGTGAAGTATGACGGGCTGGATGATAAAATTCGGGCTGCTCTTGAAGAGGCTTGCTCAATTGTGGAAGAGGAGGCTGAAAATTGCCGCCTTATTGGTGAACATGGATTCTCACTAATTCAAGAGATAATTCGCCAAAAAAGTATAGGCATTCAGGTAATGGAGCAGGATAAGCAGCCACAACAGAGAAAGCATCAAGCAAATATAGTCAATATTTTGACCCACTGCAATGCAGGATGGCTTGCCACTGTTGAATATGGAACGGCAAATGCTCCTATTTATACAGCTTTTGAC
>CAXNND010000336.1:0-3283 GCA_964203105.1 Desulfamplus sp. | reverse complement strand
CACAACAAACGGGGTGCGGGTGTATAGTTCATCTGGTTCGTTAATTGAAACGATAGCCTTGCCTACAGCAGGCGGAGTATCTGAAGAGCCAACCAATGTCTGTTTCGGAGGTGTTGACAGCAAGACACTTTATATTACCGCAAGAACATCTGTTTATTCCCTGAAGATGAGAGTAAAAGGAGTATCTTCATCTGCCACCACACCAGGTGATAATGATACGCCACCAAGTGATACCGGTAGCCTTGATAAAAAGATGGTTGTTATTGATTCACCTTCAGCAAAACCTTCAAATAGTCAGTATTTTGCCGCCGGCAGTATGGCTACGGGAGGGAACAGCATTCAACTTGAGGCAACCTTTCCCGATTTTAAGGAAAAAGTGAATATTTATCTTGCTGTCAATATCCCTACTGCTGGCTTTTTCTTTATAGACGAGAAAAATAGCCTGACTCAAAAAACAGTTCCATGGAAAGAGCAGGTGAGCGGAATTCAAAGTGAGATAATTTTACCTGCTATTTCAATTTATGATGAGTCCGGCAGATTGACCATTCCTTCGGGTAAATATACCTTCTATTCAGTGGTTTTGCCTTCTACAGATTACATAGAGACCATTGACTGGAATAATGGAAGGTATGATCTTCGGTATTTTAATGTTAATGTTGTAAAAAGTGGTGGCAGCAGCTCATTCTCGCTCACAAGTGATGTTGGCGTTGAAGGTGGCACTCTTCCAGTTGAATATTCTTGCGATGGAGAGGGGAATTCCCCAGCACTTTCATGGTCGAATGCACCCTCAGGCACAAAAGAGTTTGTATTGATGATGACGACCTTACCCGGTGATGGGACAACCAAATGGAATTGGGTTCTTTACAGCATACCTGTAAGCACGACAGGTTTGAGCAAGAACGGCTCAGGGATTGGCACTTTGGGGGCAAGCAGCCACGGCGGAGATACACTCACCTACGCTCCGCCATGTTCAGAAGGTCCGGGTGCAAAACTGTACACCTTCACATTATATGCACTGTCTGGATCACCTGAATTACCTGATGTAGCAGAGCAGGTTACAGGTGAGGTGCTAACCAAGGCTATCTCGTCAATTACAATTGGTTCAACCTCCTTGAACCTGAACTACACCCGGCAATGATATCTGCCATGTTCTGAACAGGTCATTAGAGTTCCTGCAAAACTTGAATTGACCCCTTGAGTTACTGGATAGAAAATCGGTTTTGCAGGAGGTCAATTATAATGGCTCCTATGCCAGCCATAAGCCCTTCAAACTGGGGAAAAACAGTTCATAAGCTTATTGCCGATAACAATGTAAAAATAGTTTTTCAAGGACATGATCATATTTTTGTCAGGCAGGAGCTTGACGGTGTTATTTATCAGACATGCCCCATGCCTGCGGATCCTTACTATTCACTTGTTAATTCAAGTTATTTTCTCACGGGTGACAAAGTAGCTAACCCAGGGCATGTCAGGATAGCAGTTTCATCCCAATATGAGCCGCTATCTTACTTTTTTATACTGATTGATATCTCCAAGAGGAATCAGATAGCCATGTTTTAGATAGAGTTCTCTTATTTTAAGCAGATCCTCAACAAGATCATCGCCAGGCATGATGTTTCCCACCCATTTGCTTCGTCTGTTTCTATTATCAAGATACCAGCACAGAATAGGTACCTTTGCCCCCTTTGCAATATTCCAGAAACCGGTTTTGATTCTTGACGTTTTCTTGCGTGTTCCCTCAGGTACAATGGCAATACTGAAAACATTTCGTCTCTCAAACTCCTTGATCACACTGCCCACAAAGCCGCTTGCCTTGTCTCTAACCACAGGAAGCCCACCCAGGGCATTTAAAATGGAAGACATTGGCCAGACGAACCAGTCCGCTTTAATCAAAACTTTAGTATCCACCTTAATCACCTTGATATAGGTAAAAGCCCTTACAGTATCCATGTTGGAGGTATGTGGAAAGCCTATCACCACCTCTTTATCAGGCCAGTAATCAGGGATATCCTCATATGTCCATCCGGTGATTCTATAGATAAGTTTCCCAAGTTTACTCAAGAATGATTTCATACATTTCCCCTTTTCTGCCTTTTTGCTGTAATAAAAAGTTGTTGCTCGCTGTTCGAGTATTGATGATAAATATTGATTGACATATTAACTGAAAGAGACTCAATATCATTTTTTATTGAAGAAAACAAAAATAAAAAAGAAAGGTTACTTGAAAAATATGGAAGCCGGACAATCTGTAAAACAGCGTGGAATCAAGACCACTGACCAATTGACTCGTGAGAGACCATGACCGATATTCTGCTGATTCAACCGCCAGTTGAGGATTTTTATTTTACATACAAGAGAAGCATTCCCTATGGTCTTGCATCCATTGCAGCATCACTCCAGCAACATGGGTTGTCAGTTCAAATTGTGGATTGCCTTGCTGTCAAAAAATCAAGGATTATAGAGATGCCCGAAGAGATGGATTACCTTCTGCCATATTATGGGGAGCACGACATCTCCATATTTTCCCTTTTCCATGAGTTCAGACATTATGGCTACAGTTATGAACATGCAGGTAAAATTGCAAGAGACAAAAAGCCATTTCTCGTGGGTATCTCCTCTCTTTTTACCCCCTACTGCCATGCTGCCGAAACAACCGCAACAGTTGTCAGAAAATTTCTGCCTGACTGCAAGATTGTAATGGGAGGACACCACCCTACAGTCTTGCCCCATGAGGTTATGAAGTGTCAGGCTGTTGATTTTGTCCTCAGAGGCGAGGGGGAGATATCCATGCCTCTGTTGGCACAGGCAGTGAAAAACGGGGGTAATTTAGAAGATGTTCCAGGGATCGTCTTTAGAAAAAAGGGTGATTTTGGCTCGCTTTACATTTCAGAACCTGCATGGATTAAAGATTTTAAAGCAATTTTGCCACCTGCAATGGAGCTTGTAAACCACAATTTTTACAGCCGTAGCAGGGATGGTTTAGGAAGCACAGTTATAGTTGCAGGCAGAGGGTGTCCCATGCCATGCACATACTGCTCTGTCGGAGCATCATCGTCTCATGGCAGTTTCAGGCAGAGAAAGGTTGAAGATGTTATCCATGAGCTGTCACTTCAGATTGAAAAATATAATATTGGATTTATTGATTTTGAGGATGAAAATCTGACGATGAACCGAAAATGGTTTCTTAATTTGATGGATGAAATTGTAAAATTTTCTGGGAATAATGTTTTATCTGGTGGTAATAATGTCAACCAGCATTCTGTCCTAAATGGTATAAATAGAT
>CAXNND010000335.1:0-3287 GCA_964203105.1 Desulfamplus sp. | reverse complement strand
AAAAAAGCCAGATAATAAGACTATTATGAATTTTTTTTGATATAGTCATAAACACATTAATTTCATCGCAGACTCTTTTTTCAATATCAGAGGGGCTGGCTGGGAGGACGCTTGAATATACATATCCGCATAATCTGAAAATTTATGTTCAAGAATTTTTAGAGTTTCAGGGGTCATATTTATTTGGGATTATCTTTTCAAAAAGTAGATTTGTTTAAGATGTCAAAATATATCGTTTTTCAATCAAATCAGCTACTGCTTCAGCATCATCAAGCCCGAATATGGGGCAACCTGTTTGATAATCTGAATCTGTGATAAAGGCGACAAGATTTCTATCATCAAGAAAAAGAGGAATATCATGTCCGGCATCAACTCTGAAAATCTCAAATTTTGGCAAAGATGCATATTTGAAACCCTCAACAATTATAATATCCATATCACAAAGGTAGTGCTTTACCCCTTCAATTATTGCCGACTCGTTTTGAACTATATCTGACTCTTTCTCAATTAATTCATGGCTATTTTCAATGGCATCCTGCCTGTTCTGACATGATTTTTTATTAATAGTATCCGCTTTGCTCCCATCAGAATTATACTTTCTATTAAATGAATCAGGGGCTTCGTAATCCTTAACCATTGAGATAAGACCCGGAGATATTACAAGGGTTGCCGCAGCACCGGCATTTTTGTGCCGCCAACTGTCCTTACCCTTTTTGTCAATATCAACTCCACAATGGGCATGTTTTATAATACCAAGACGGTAACCTCTCTTTTTGAGATAAGATATCACTTTTTCCAAAAAAGTGGTCTTTCCAGAGCCTGAGCGTCCGGCAATTGATATAATATTTGGCTTGTTATCCCCTGTTGTCATTTTCTGTCCTGCTGTCATCGTTTTTGTCCTGCTACTATTTTATGATAAAATGCCATGAGTCTCTACTTGCATATAAAAAAACCGCTGGTGTCAGGTTAGCTCCTTGCAACCGACTACCCATCTCTCTTTTTATGGCTGTCCAGCACATTTCTGACAGTTTCTCCCAGCTCCTTCATGGATACAGGTTTCATCAGGTATGCGGCAATACCGCTATCTTTTGCCGTTTCCTCATCTATCATTGAGCTGTAACCACTACATATTATAAACGGTATGTCTGACGGTATCTGCCTTACCCGTTCAGCCAACCTTCTACCTGTCATCTTCGGCATGGTCATGTCGGTTATTATAAGATCAAAAGCATCGGGGTCAGCCCTGAAAAGTTCAAGTGCCTCTTCAGGATCTGTTCGGATTTCCACCTTGTATCCAAGCCTGCCAAGCATCTCGTTGGTCATCTCGACAATCAGCTCATCATCATCAACAAACAGTATCTTCTCTGTTCCGGTGTAGATAGTGTTTGATATTGCAGTCAGAATCTCGACTGGTGGTTGTTTAACCAGAGGAAGAAGGATAGTGAAGGTGGTACCGTATGAAGGGGTGCTGCGAACCATAATGGAACCGTTATGATTTTTAACAATGGCGTGAACCACGGCAAGCCCCATACCTGTGCCCTTGTCAACTGGTTTCGTTGTAAAATAGGGGTCAAATATCTTGTCTATTATTTCAGGCTTAATACCATGACCAGTATCGGTTACAGTTACCTTGACATGCTCTTCTGTTTGCGGATGTTCACCGTAATCATCAGTCCAAAGGTCAGATAAGGCATCCTGAAAATCATATAAATAACCTTCTGATCTGTCATGCAAAAAATGCTTTTCAACCTTGATCTCAATAGATCCCCCATTTTCCTCCATTGCCTGTGATGCATTGATGCAAAGATTGATAATAATCTGATGAATCTGGGTTGGGTGGCCAAGAATTGTAGCTTGAATGTCGGGCGGGATACGCTCCATGATTTTTATGGTTGAAGGGATGGTCGCCCGTAATAGTTGAATGGATTCTCGTATAATATCAATTATATTTATAGGCTTAAGCTCCATTTCGGTCTTGCGTGTGAAGCTCAGAAGCTGCTTTACGATATCCGAGGCTTTTTGTCCTGCCGTTTTGATCGCCTCAATTTTAGCATAGGCGGGATTTGATTGTGGGATATCCTCTATGGCAAGCTCGGCATTACCAAGCATGATTCCAAGAATATTGTTAAAATCATGGGCAATTCCGCCTGCCAATCTTCCTATTGATTCCATTTTTTTAGCCTGTTGGAGTTCATTCTCAAGAAATTTTTTGCTGGTAACATCCCTGAAAACCCCTTCAATACCTGCAATATTACCATCCGGATCTCTGAAAAAATGGGAGTTGGATGAAACCCACCAAGGTGAACCATCCTTTCGTTTTAACTTCTCCTCATAATTATTAACATACCCATTCCGTTCAAGTGCGGCTATAAACGCATCCCTTTTATCAGGCTCTTCGTAAAACAGATCAGTCACCCGCTTTCCAATAATATCTTCAGCCTTATAACCGGAAACATTCTCGCATGAAGATGAGATGAAAAGAATTGTCCCCTTAATATCTGTACGGTAAAGGATATCCGGCATATTCTCGACAAGAATTCGGTAGTGCTCCTCACTCCTGTCGAGAGCTTCCCGTGCCTGGTAGTGCTCTTGCACCTCAGCCTGAAGAGAAGAGTTTACGATAGAAAGTTCCATTGTCCGTAACTTGACCTTCTGCTCAAGCATATTTTTTGAATAAAGCAGCCTGATATTAAGGTGGCAGACAGTGTATGCTAAAATCATGGCTAACAGCCCATACAGCTCTAAATAGATGGTATCGCATTTCCAGATAGCCTCAATTCTTCCAATCTTTTGTTTTTGATAAATAACATCAGATGAAAGGGGAGTATCTGAAATAAGACCAATTGCAATAAAGAGCTTTTCACTCAATCCGCTTGTCTGGACAGAGGCACTCTGGAAGATATTAGCATTATCGTCAAAAACAGTGATACTTTTGTATTTATGTGATTTACAGGCAAGCATCAGATAATCTTGAGAAACCTCACGATTCAAGTTCCAGAGAGCATTGGATATTACAACTCCATGCTGTTGTATGCGAGAAATGGCATTGTTATATTCATATCTCTCATAAAACAGGACAAAAATGTAAAAAAATGTAAAAAATCCAATGGCTGTTGATAATATAAGTCTTTTATAATGAACCATATCGTGTCTCAATCAGTTGATTCCCTTAGTCGTATAGGGTGAAGTTGGAATAGAATCATATCCATATTTTTTTTGTCTCCGCAAGCCACGGCGGTTATTCAAATGTTTTTAACTCATCTATCATCTGCTCCATGCTGACAACG
>CAXNND010000334.1:0-3296 GCA_964203105.1 Desulfamplus sp. | reverse complement strand
TTAAGGAGATTGTCAGCATGGCAGATGGTATTGTAAAATGGTTTAATGATTCAAAAGGTTTTGGTTTTATTGAGCAGGAAAATGGACCAGATGTATTTGTTCATCACACAGGCATCAATGCAACCGGTTTTAAATCCCTGAACGAAGGTGACCGCGTTAAATTTGATATTGAGCAGGGACAGAAAGGTCCTGCAGCAGTAAATGTTACTGTTCTGTAGCATTAAGTACGTATTCTATGATGTTAAAGTGCCATAATAGTATAAATTAATGTTGCTATAACATCACTCAAATAGAACAACCACTTCGGGCACCCCTGATTTTTATGAGTCAGGGGTGCTTTTTTTTTGTTTCGCCTATTGACTAACGCAAAATATCAAAAAATAATCTTTGTTATTTATACTTTAACAAGGTCATGCTAAATTAACGCCCATCTACTAACAGAGATCAGATAAAAGAGAAACAAAAAGAAGCCCCCATGACAATTCAGTGGTTCCCAGGACATATGCAGGATACAGAGCTTTTCTTGAAAAAAGCTGTCTCAAGTGTGGATGTAGTGATGGAGATACTTGATGCCAGACTACCTCTCTCCAGTGCAAACCCCCTTCTCGACCAGATATGCAAATCTGTTTTAAGGATAAAGGTGCTTAACAAACAGGATATTGCAGATCCTGTTATCACACGTTTGTGGCTAAATTATTTCAAGTCTCTCAATGGATATGAAAATCGATGCTGTGCGATTGCAATTACCGGTACAGACGGTGTGGACACATGGCGTGCTTTAGAGCTTGCACTTTCAACGATACAGACAGCAAAAGATACCACGGCAAAAAGTCGCAGATTAAGGGTTATGGTTGCTGGCATTCCAAACACAGGCAAATCAACCATCATGAATACCCTTGCAGGCAAGAGAATTGCAAAAACAGGCAATGTACCTGCAATTACCAGACAGCAGCAGCGAACCAGTCTTAAGAACAAAATTGATATTTATGATACGCCTGGTGTTTTATGGCCTGTGCTGGAAAATCAACATGGTGCATACCTGCTTGCGGTCAGTGGTGCAATCTCTGATGTTGCTATTGACTATAGTGACATAGCTATGTTTATACTCGGATACCTGATAGAAAAATATCCTGATTCTCTCAAGGAGAGATATAATCTTCCAGACAATATGTTCAACAATATTAAAAATAATATTGTTGAA
Source organism: Desulfamplus sp. (assembly GCA_964203105.1). Lineage (GTDB taxonomy): Bacteria > Desulfobacterota > Desulfobacteria > Desulfobacterales > Desulfobacteraceae > Desulfamplus. The sequence goes on along the minus strand of CAXNND010000334.1, from coordinate 2,095 downwards.
CATATTGATTTTGCTAAAGATTCTAAAGAGAATAATGATGCAGAAAAGAAAAATATAGATAATAGTTTTATGATTGATGACAGAGTTTTAATTCTGGAAAAGATCGGAGCAGCAAGAGGATGTCTAAGGAAAGGTGGGGTAGTTGACCTGCAAAAGGCATCCGAGCTGCTTATAAGGGAGTTGAGATCGTGTAAAATAGGACGTATAAGCCTTGAATCACCCGAGGCTTTCTCATAAAAATAGTTAGATACCGTTCCTACCTGTAACCACCACATAGAACCTGTTAGAAACCTATAGACCCTGTCAGAGTTGGACTATGATGACTACATTAAAAAAATATTCGGAAAAGATTGTTTCATGTAATGTGGCAGCATTGCTGTCTGCCATTATTTTTACACTTCTGCTTAACATTGCAAATCCCTCTTTTTCACTGGAACCAGCGGCTTATTCAATTGAGGAAAAGGCACTTGGAGTTAGTAGCAGTCTCAAAAAGGTGACCTTCTCAAAAGATGATGCCGACACATGCGTAAGTATTGTAGCATATCTTGAAAGGTCCCATTATCTTGGACTTAGATTCAATGACAATCTCTCCTCAAAAATACTGGATCAGTATATTAATATTCTTGATCCTTCAAAAAATCTTTTTACCCAAAATGAGATCAGGGAATTTGAAAAGATAAGGTACTGGCTGGATAACACCCTTAAAAAAGGTGACCTTACTCCTGGTTATGCTCTGTTTAACATATATCTTGAAAGGTCATTTGAAAAGCTGAACTATATTAACAAAAGTATAGAGAACTGGCGAAAAACCTTAAAGTTTGACGACAATGATGAGATATCATTAGACAGAAAAAATGCACCTTGGCCTGTTGATAAGGAATCGCTCCAAACTTTGTGGAGACATGAGCTTAAAAATACAATAATCTCTCTAAGGATTGAGGAGGAAAGTGACGAGGATATTACCAACATTCTTGTCAAACGTTATAAAAGCAGGCTTAACCGACTTATGCAGACCAACTCTGAAGATGCCTTTAAAACATACATCAACTCTGTTGCCATGAGCTTTGACCCCCATACACAGTTTTTCCCTCCACGTATGTCAGAGGACTTTGATATCCAGATGAGTCTCTCACTTGAAGGGATCGGAGCTATACTACAGACTGAGTATGAATATACCAAGGTTGTAAGCCTTATACCAGCAGGACCCGCTGATAAATCCGGTCAATTGATGCCAGGAGACAAGATCATTGGGGTGGGACAGGGTTTAAAAGGTACCATACAGGATACTGTGGGATGGCGTATTGATGAGGTTGTGAACCTGATACGAGGTCCAAAAGACTCGTTTGTCTCAATAAAAATAATTCCGGCTGGTCAGAAGGATTCCCAGAATTTCAAGATAATTAGTCTCAAAAGAGATAAGGTTAAACTCGAAGAGCAGGCTGCCCACAAAAAGATTATTCCATTTAGGCGAAATGAACAGTCCTTCAATATAGGCGTTATTACAATTCCCACCTTTTACCTTGACTTTAAAGGGATGCAGGAGGGGACAAGTGATTACAGGAGCACTACACGAGATGTTCTTTTTTTGCTTGAAGAGCTTAAAAAGGAGAACATCCAGGGGTTGATTATTGATCTCAGAGATAATGGAGGAGGCTCTCTTCAGGAGGCAAATCAACTTACAGGACTGTTTATCAAATCAGGCCCAACTGTTCAGATACGATCCAGAAATGGCTATATGTCTCGCTTGGACGACCCTGATCCTTCAGTTGCATACGGAGGTCCGCTTATTGTGATGGTGAACAGGATGAGTGCATCTGCATCAGAGATATTTGCCGGAGCAATAAAAGATTATAATAGGGGTATTGTTGTAGGAACTCAGACATTTGGCAAGGGGACTGTTCAGTCACTACAGCCAATTGAAAATGGACAGCTTAAACTGACCACTGCAAAGTTTTACAGAATATCAGGCGAGAGCACCCAGAATTTAGGTATTATTCCTGATATTGAATTTCCCCCTTTCTATAATAATGATGAAACAGGGGAAAGCTCACTTGATGGTGCCCTTCTCTGGGATAAATCAGAGCGTGCCGCTTAT
>CAXNND010000333.1:0-3299 GCA_964203105.1 Desulfamplus sp. | reverse complement strand
CAACCCGAGAATTTATGGCTCATACATGCGGATCAATCCTGTTCTTGTCCTGATTATTCTCACTATTGGCGGAAAGTTGTTTCATATCTGGGGGCTTGTGCTTGGAGTACCTGTATGCACCTACATTTTTGCTCATGCCATAAGAAGAGACCCTCCCATCATGATGGTGAATGATGCTGTAAAAAAGGATGCTTAGAGACTTCCAGCCATGCCTCTCTGACTTTAACAAAGGATAACCATGCACTTACATAAAAAATATAAAATAACTGCTGATGAGTATCTTAATTCAGAACGACTATCTGAATTTAAAAGCGAATATTTCAATGGTGAAATATTTGCAATGGCAGGTGCAAGCAGAGAGCATAATCAAATATCAGCCAATATTATCAGGGTGTTAGGAAATCAGTTACTTGAATCTCCATGCACTGTGTTTTCAAGTGACATGAAGATAAAAATAGAGGCAATTGAGAAATATACCTACCCTGATATTGTTGTGGTATGCGGTAATGGCGAATTTGAAGGAGAGATGGATGCTCAGGAATATGAGCGGAAAGAGGGAATGGAGATTGGTAAAAATTATAAAGGGGACAAACAAAATGATATTTTGCTCAACCCTCTTGTGGTTATGGAGATACTCTCAGCTTCTACCGAAGCATACGATAGAGGAGACAAGTTCTCCCATTACCAGTATATTGAGTCAGTTGTGGAATATCTCCTCATTTCGCAATCTCTTTACAGGGTTGAAAAATTCATGCGTCAGAAAAACGGGACATGGATATATTCAAACTATCAGGATATTGGGGATATTGTAAAAATAGAATCCATAAGCTGTGAACTGCCTGTTGCAGAGATATACAGAAAAATTAATCTCAGACAATGATGCAGGAGAAAAGATGCAAAACTTCAACATGACATATCAAACTGAAATGCTATGTGGCATCCACTCTGTTATGGAGGCACTGAAAGCGGGAAGACGGACATTCTTCAAAATATACATATCAAAGGATCGCACCCTTTCAAGACTCAATGAAATAGTTGAACTTGCCAAATCATTTAAAATAGCAGTTGAGTTTGTCTCTGCCGACCATCTTGACAGGATGAGTAACGGAGTAAAACATCAGGGCATTACGGCAAAAGTTTCACAATTTCCACTCAAAAAAGCTGAAGATGAGCTTAAGAGCTGGGATAATTTAACCTCTCCTGAAGATCAAAAAGCAGATGGCAAAGAAAAGAAGGTTGAAAAGAGAAAAAAGTTCATTGTAGTTTTAGAAGGTATTGAGGATACGCACAATCTTGGGGCAATAATCAGAACCGCCATCTGTGCCGGTGTGGATCATGTTGTGATACCAAAAGACAGGGCTGTTCAGCCCTCCCCTGCTGTATCCCGAATATCTGCCGGTGCTATGGAACATGCAGATATTCACATTGTTACAAACACTGCATCCTATCTTAAGAATCTAAAAAAAAGGGGGGTTTGGGTTGCAGGATTGGATGCAGAGGGAGATACCCCGCTTTTCCATGCGGACCTGACCGACAATATCGCGATTGTAGTGGGTGGAGAGCATCAGGGGATACGTCCACTTGTAAAAAAGGAGTGTGATTTTCTATTGTCTCTGCCACTTGCGAAAGCTGTCAGCCCGACATCTACGCCAACCTCAAAAGAGGAGATAGCCGTTACTACAGTTGGCATAACTTCTCTCAATGCCTCTGTTGCTTGCGGTATTGCCATTTATGAGGTTGTGAGACAGAGAAATTAGGATTCAGATATTAATTTACTAAATAAGACCCTGAAACCCTATATGAGCCTAACTTTCAGAGCAGATACTCTGACACACACCTAAACCCCACTATATTTGATGTATATTGTAATTTAAATAGTGACCGAGAACTTATACTGATGTTGTCCTTTGCGGTCCATCCGCACCCTTTGGCAACATGAAATTTATGTTTATTGTCAGCCACAAATGGGTTGGGAATCATGTCAGATGTCCACTCTATAACATTTCCAAGCATATCTGTAATATTGAAAATATTGCTCTTTTGTTCATATTTATCAACAGGTGTTGTATCAGATACCGAACTTGTTTCAATATTGCAGCCATTATCATCCCACTCATTTCCCCAGGGATATTTAAAACCCATGTCTGTTCTTGCTGCTGCCTCCCACTCGGTTTCGCTTGGTAATCTTCTGCCTATCCATGATGCAAATGCCCATGCGTCATCAACACTCACCTGAACCACTGGATGGTTTCTCTTTTTGTGCAGTGAGCTCTCAGTACCTTCGGGTTGATACCAGCAGGCATTTTTTACATCTGCACTTTCTACCCCCTGTCTCCATGTAGAGACTTTTTTATCTTTTTTGAACCGACCATAAAAAACTGTCCCATATCCTTTTTTTTCTGCGGTTGTAACATATCCTGTCTCCTGAATAAAAATCTCAAAAAGGGAATTGATTACAGGATATTTTCCAATATAGAGTTTCTCCATATCAATCTGCTGAAGTTCAAGTTTGTTTTTGGTTTTTCTTATGCTTCCTACTGTGTAGATGCCAGCAGGAACCACTACGTAACTATTATATTTTTTATCTGCATCTGCAAGAAGATTATCAAAATGGCGGGCAAGCTCCTTGTTCTTCTGGAACTCCTGAAACTCTTGAAGCTCTTTCTCATCTATAATAATTTCGTCGTCACCAAGCTCTTCGACATCTTCGACATCCTCAATCTCATTATCATCAGCGTCTATTATCTCTATATCATCATCAAGTTCATCAACATCTTCGACATCCTCAACCTCTTCATCAGCATCAACTATCTCTGTATCATCATCAAGTTCATCAACATCTTCAACATCCTCAATCTCATTATCATCAGCGTCTATTATCTCTACATCATCATCAAGTTCATCAACATCTTCAACATCCTCAATCTCATTATCATCAGCATCTATTATCTCTATATCATCATCAAGTTCATCAACATCCTCAACCTCTTCATCAGCATCAAGCTCCTCAACATCTTCGACATCCTCAATCTCATTATCATCAGCGTCTATTATCTCTACATCATCATCAATCTGTTCAACCTCCTCAAACTGCTCACCGTTGGTATCTTGCGGTGATACAGAATCAGAAAGCGAGAGCAGCTTGTTTTTTATCGTCTCTAAAGCATCTGAAAATTTTCCCTCTTCAGATGCAGCTTCAATCTCCATTTTAGAGATCATGTCAGTAATAGTCTTCAAGACATCTGTAATCTGACCAAGGTCTAAATTCCCGTTTTTTGCAACTGCTGAAAAAGAGCTGA
>CAXNND010000332.1:0-3331 GCA_964203105.1 Desulfamplus sp. | reverse complement strand
GAAACTGGCGCGGAATTCTGGAATATTTTTCTCCGGCAGTTCAGCTTGGTCTGACAGCGACCCCAAAACGAAAAGATAATGTTGATACCTATAAATATTTTGGTGAACCAGTTTATGTCTATTCACTAAAAGAGGGTATCAATGATGGTTTCTTAACTCCTTTTAAAGTTAAGAGAATAAAAACCACAATTGATGATTACGTTTATACAAGTGATGACCAGATAATTGAGGGAGAGATAGAACAGGGGAAAATATACACGGAAACTGAGTTTAACCGTATTATTGAGATAAAAGCCAGAGAAGCCAAGCGTGTTCAGCTTTATATGAATGATGCAAATCAGAAAGAAAAGGCTATTATCTTCTGTGCAACTCAAGAACATGCTGCAATAGTGCGTGATTTGGTTAATCAATACAAGAAAGGTAAAGCCCCCAACTACTGTGTGAGAGTAACAGCCAATGATGGAGCGATAGGGGAACAGTTTTTAAGAGAGTTTCAAGATAATGAAAAGACTATCCCTACCATACTGACAACCTCCCAGAAGCTCTCAACTGGTGTAGATGCAAGGAACATCCGCAATATTGTATTAATGAGACCAGTAAACTCAATGATAGAGTTTAAGCAGATTGTGGGAAGGGGCACACGGTTATTTGATGGTAAAGACTTTTTCACTATTTATGATTTTGTAGATGCCTATCAGCACTTTGCAGACCCTGAATGGGACGGAGAAGCCTTACCTTGTGATGTCTGCGGTAAAGTGGTCTGTGAGTGTCAAGAAACGACAACAGAACCACCCCTGCCAAAAACTTGTAAAGAGTGCGGACAAACTCCCTGTATCTGCGAACAAGAGCCGGAAGAACCTTGTGAAGTTTGTGGTAAGAGACCTTGTGTGCGCAATAAGAAAAAGAAGATTAAGGTAAAACTTGATGGTCTCGTAAAAACTCATTTTTTCAAAATGGGGCATCAATAAAATCAGATAGTTATGACTCTAAAAAATGCTGATTTTGGACTTTTTACGAGAGCATCAAGATTAATTGCGGCAAAATTTTATTGTATTTGAGTTATTATGATTATGCATTTAAGATTGTTAGATTAAAATTTTAAAAGGTAAATTTTATGAAAAAATTGACTGTTATATTTGTTCTATTCTATCTTGTATTGTTTAAGGGATACACTGTTTTGACACATGAAGTGTCTCAAGCCAATGCTGCATCCACTTCCGAACAGGGTCAAAATGCTGGAAAAAAATATAAAATAGCCGTGCTGCAGCATCAGGATATGATTCTTTTTTCAGATGCTTTTGATGGTTTTAAGAGAGGTCTTGATACTCTTGGATACAAAGACAAGGTTACTATAGAGCATTTCAATGCAAAGAAAGATATTCCAAAATTAGATGAGACAATTGAGCAATATAGCACAAGAGGCGATCTCGACCTTATTTTTGCCATTGGAACAAGAAGTGCTGTAGGTGCGATGAAAAAGATAAAGTCAATACCAATTATCTATACAGGAGTAACCGATCCTGAAAACTCAGGGCTTGTTACTGACTGGAAAAGTTCAGGTGCCAACTATACAGGAATAGCCACTCCTGACTATTTGACTATGGGAATAAAACTGCTGTTTGAAAATCTTGAGGACACATCAAGTCTTGGAATGATCTATCTTACAGGTGACCCAAGTCATGTTGGAGGAATAAGAGGTGTTGAAAAATTTTCAAAAGAGGCGGGATTCAAGTTTGTCTCCAAAGGCTTTGACATGAGAGATAAAGATGGAAACCTTTATCCCAAAGAGGTTCTAAGACAGTATATAAAAGAGGCTCTTGAGTATGTTCTTCCCCAGGTCAAACTTTTTTTTGTTCAGCCATCTCAATCGTTTTATGAACATTTTGATATCTTTAACGATGCCTTTATCAAATATAATATATTCAGTGCAGGTGATCCCATGTATATAAAACAGGGTATAATTATGGGCATTGGGCGGGACATAAAAGAATTTGGTAAGCAGGCGGCAGAGTATGCGGTCAAGATATTTGACGGAAAACCGCCATCCGCACTGCCTATGGATACAGGCGAAAAATTTCTGATTGAATTTAATCTAAAGGCGGCAGAGATTGTTAATTTCGCCCCTCCAATCATGCTGCTTTCAGCAACTGATATTATCCATAAAGAGCTTGATATTACCCCCTCAAAACCATAACAGGATTGAAAAAGATGAACAACACAATTAGAGAGACCGATTTTAAAGATATGAACCTTGTAAGAAAAGGTAAAGTCAGAGATATTTACGATACAGGCAGTTCATTTTTAATGGTGACAACTGACAGGCTTTCAGCATTTGATGTGGTGATGCCCGATGGTATTTACGGCAAAGGCAAGGTGTTGACACAGATTTCTGTCTTCTGGTTCAAGGTAATGGAAGATATTGTAGGTAACCATCTTATCTCTGCTGATGTTCGTGATTTTCCAGCAATTTGTCAAAAATATGCAGATATACTTGAAGGCAGAAGTATGTTGGTAAAAAAAGCAGAACCTTTGCCTGTTGAATGTATTGTCAGAGGCTATATTTCAGGGTCAGGCTGGAAATCCTACCAAAAAGATGGTAACGTCTGCGGTATTGAACTGCCAAAAGGTTTAAGGGAGTCTGACATGCTACCAGAACCGCTTTATACTCCTTCTACAAAGGCAGAGGTTGGTGATCATGATATAAATGTCGATTTTGATGAGACGGTCAAAATTCTTGGCAGAGAGAAGGCTGAAAAAATTAGAGATTTAAGTTTGAAAATATACAAAAAAGGTGCAGAACTTGCTCTGAATAAAGGAATTATAATTGCTGACACAAAGTTTGAGTTTGGAACGGTTGACGGAGATATAATTCTGATTGATGAAGTAATGACTCCTGACTCTTCAAGGTTTTGGCCAAAAGAGTCATATCGCCCTGGAGGTTCTCAGAAGAGTTTTGACAAGCAGTTTGTCAGAGACTGGCTGGAATCTTCGGGCTGGGACAAGACCCCTCCAGCTCCGGAACTGCCCCGCGATATTATTGAAAAGACCTCTGCCAAATACTTTGAGGCACTTGATCTTATCACGGGTGCTGTTTGATGTTAAATGGTCAAACTATTCCGTTAGGCGAACCTATTTATGATAAAATAACAAAAAAGGTCAATTTGGATGATATAGAGTTATCAGATGAGACATTCAGAATCTCATCTGATAACTCTATATATTACAATAAGATAATCCACTCTGATAATTATCTCTCTCCCCTTGCCACCTCAATCAATTCAATTGGTTTAATGCATCCTCCCCTGCTACAGAAAATAGCCGCAAATGATTT
>CAXNND010000331.1:0-3333 GCA_964203105.1 Desulfamplus sp. | reverse complement strand
GCATCCATAAAAGGATCGGGATCAAACTGCTCCATATTCCAGACTCCAGCCTTATGCCACTTTTTCTCAACCATCATCATTGCTCCGATCATGGCTGGAACGCCTGTAGTATATGAGATTGCCTGAGAGCCAACCTCTTCAAAGGATGCCTCATGGCTGCATACATTATAGATAAAGATAGTTTTTACCTTGCCATCCTTGATACCCTTTAGCTGACATCCAATGCAGGTTCTCCCCTGTGTGAGTGGTCCAAGAGATGATGGCTCCGGCAATACTGATTTTAAAAATTTGAGAGGGACAATCTTGTTTCCCTCATACTCAACCGGATCAATACGGGTCATACCAACATTTTCAAGAACTCTCAGATGTGTCAGATACTGTTCAGAAAAGGTCATCCAGAATCTTGCCCGCTTTAACCCTTTAAGGTTATTTACCAAAGATTCCAGCTCTTCGTGGTATAGTAGATAACATTTTTTCTGCCCTATACCTTCAGGAAAATCATAATTCATTGACCATGATAAAGGATCAGTTTCTACCCAATCACCATGATCCCAGAAGCGACCTCTCTGGGTAATTTCACGGATATTTATTTCAGGGTTGAAATTTGTGGCAAAGTGCTGACCATGATTTCCAGCATTGCAGTCAATAATATCAAGTTCGTGTATCTCATCAAAATGGTGTTTTTGTGCCCATGCACAAAATACATTGGTAACTCCAGGATCAAATCCTGAACCAAGAAGTGCCATAATTCCTTTTTCCTTGAATCTATCCTGATATGCCCACTGCCATTTGTATTCAAATTTTGCAACATCTGGCGGCTCATAATTTGCAGTATCAAGATAATCAACACCTGTGGCAAGACACGACTCCATAAGTACGATATCCTGATAGGGCAGAGCAAGATTGACAACAATATCAGGCCTAATTTTCTGAATAAAGGCAATTGTCTCATCAACATTATCTGCGTCAATCGCTGCTGTTGAGATGGTTTGTCCGGTTCTTTTGAGGATATCGTGTGCAATTGCATCACATTTTGATTTTGTCCGGCTTGCTAAAACAATCTCTGAAAAAACTTCGGGAATCTGTGCACACTTATGGGTTGTCACACTTCCCACACCACCTGCTCCAATTATGAGAACCTTAGACATTTTTAGATCTCCGTTTATAATTATGAATTTATTAAGTATCGAATAGCCTCATATCTCCCCTGAAAGGGGATGTGGTTATTTCTTCATCTTATTTGTAGAGAGGGTAGATGCGAGGCCGAAGGTATTAACATTATCTTTCAAAATAGGTGTAACCACGCAGCCCCATCTCGTACGCCTGCATTATCTCCCGCCTCTCCTGAGCTGTAATATTTCCCTTGCGAACAGCTTTTTCCGCAGTTTTTCTGAATCTTACAAGCAGCCGTTTGGGGTCATACTCCACATAGGAGAGAATATCAGCGACACTATCCCCCTCAAGCTCTCCTACAAATTCATACTCTCCATTATCAAGCACCCTCACTGTAACTATATTGGTATCGCCAAGAAGGTTATGAAGATCACCTAATGTCTCCTGATATGCCCCAACAAGAAATGCACCAAGATAGTATTCTTCAGACTCTTTAAGATCATGAAGGGGTAAATAATATTTAATATCATGGCGGTCAATGAATCGATCAATTTTACCATCGCAGTCACAGGTTATATCTGCAATTATTGCGTTGCGGGTTGGCTCTTCATTCAGTCTGTGAACAGGCATGATTGGAAAGAGCTGATCAATTGCCCAGGCATCAGGCAGAGATTGAAACACACTGAAATTGCAGTAGTAAATATCAGAAAGTGCTCTTTCAATATCTTCTATATCAGGAGTTATATGTTTTATACCTTTTGATATTCTTGCTATCTCATTGATGGTTGTCCAGAATATTTTCTCGGCTAACGAGCGTTGCCTCAAGGTAATTTTGCCGTGGTTAAAAAGCTGGCGAGCCTCATCCCTGTAATAGATTATATCATTAAAACACTCTTGAATATTTCTTACAGAGAGAGATTTGAGAGAATCAAACATATATTTTATCTGGGCAGGAGAGCTTTCAGGCAGAGTTTCAGGAAGTGGCTCTGGCTGGAAGCATGTAACATCTAAAACGTTAAACAGAAGCATTGAATAGTATGCTACAAGTGCCCTGCCAGATTCTGTAATGATAGTGGGGTGTTCAATTCCAACCTCATCAAGGGATGTCATAACAGCTTCAATTATATCTGTGCAGTATTCATTAAGTGTGTAATTCCTGCTGCTTAAAAAATTGGATTGTGAACCATCATAATCAACTGCAAGCCCTCCTCCAAGATCAAGATATTTTACGTTTGCACCTTCCATGACAAGTCCCGCATAGACCCGACATGCCTCATTGACAGCAGTTCTTATCTCCCTGATATTGGAAATCTGTGAACCTAAATGATAGTGAACCATCTGAAGGCAGTCGAGCATACCTTCCTTTGCAAGAAGATCAACAACCTCTATCATCTGTGTGGTATTGAGACCAAATATACTTCTCTCTCCTCCTGATTCTCCCCAGTGTCCACCTGCCTGGGTTGAAAGTTTAATTCTTATACCAAGAATAGGAGTTGCACCAAGTATTCTTGAACGTTCAATAATAAGAGGAAGCTCGCTTGGCATCTCAAGAACCAGTATGCACTTATAACCTATTTTTGTGGCATAAAGACCAAGATCAATAAACTCCTGATCCTTATAGCCGTTGCAGATCAAGGGTGCCTGTGTATCGGTGAGCATTCCCATTGCTGCAATAAGTTCTGCCTTGCTTCCTGCTTCAAGTCCGTGATGATACTTGGATCCGTAAAGGGTAATCTCCTCAACAACCTGCTGCTGCTGATTCACCTTTATCGGGTATGCCCCTGTAAATGTTCCTTTATAGTCAAGCTCTTTCATTGCATAGAGAAAACTTTCGTTAAGCTCGGCAATCTGTGAGTCAAGTATATTTTCAATACGCAGAAGCACAGGCATCCCAAGCCCTCTGTCTTCAATCCCTGATAAAATATCCCTGATGCTTACTGCCCGATTGACAGCACCAGGTGATGGCATTACCATAAGGTCACCATTTTCAGCAATGCTGAAATAGCCTCCTCCCCACTCGTTAATACCGTAAAGTTCCGTTGATTTTGTTGTATTCCACCGTTCAAAGGTATGGTTCACAGAAAATCTCCTGTATTATAATTCAAGATATTACTTATTATCAATATTATTACAATTATCTGCGTGGTATAGACTTCAAGAGTATTAAAGCAGACCTATATACAATGGCTTGACAGTCAAGGCAAAGATTATTTCAACCGC
>CAXNND010000330.1:0-3348 GCA_964203105.1 Desulfamplus sp. | reverse complement strand
AGATACGCAAATCTATAGACGATATTCTTATGGAAAAACGACCTCTCTTGCCAAGGGAGATTGTTGTGCCTCTCCAGGTTGCCAAATCACAAGTTGAGAAATTGAAAGATACTGAACGTCAGGATGGTAAATCATCCATCTCAGATTGTACCCAATTGCCATCTGATCTGGTCGGCAGTAAAATGGCATCACTGGCAGAGCTTGGCAGATGCTGCAATGTCAGTATTCCGCGTGGTTTTGTTATTACATCTCATGCTTATGATCTTTTTGTCCATGCTGGTAATATTCAAACTGATTCAGAGAGGATTCAAGGCAATGCAGATGCTGGACCTAAAAACGAGGTCGGTAGTGAGCTTCAAACCGAGATTGACCGGCTTATCCAGACCTGTGATGCTGATGACATGGAGGCAATGCACGCCTTAAGTGGCAGAATCCGTCAGATGATTATAAGGGCTGAGATTCCTGAAAGAGTGGTTGAGGCAATTGAAAAGGCATGGCAAAATCTTGCTTCAGAACATGAAAGCGATGGAGCAGGTGAATATCTTTCAAACTCTGCCGCTCTAAACAGGAGTAACAGGGACAGTAAAACTACAAACTCATTGAGAGTTGCACTCAGAAGCAGTGCTCTTGGGGAGGATTCACGGAACAGCTCCTTTGCAGGTCAGTATCACTCAGAGCTTAACGTGAGCAAGGAGTCTCTTCTTGAGGCATACAAGACAGTGGTGGCAAGCAAATACACCCTTCACGCCATGATGTATCGAATAAACAAGGGGTTCAGGGATGAAGATGTTCCAATGGCTGTCGGCTGTGTCCAGATGGTTGATGCAGCAGTGGGCGGAGTTATGTATTCAGGCAATCCGGTCGAAAGCAGCGATAACTCCATCTTTATCAGTGCTGTTTTCGGGCTTCCAAAGGCGGTTGTGGATGGTGCTGTTCCAAGCGACCTTTTTGTTGTATCAAGGGCTGATTTGAAAATAGTCAGGCAGGAGATTGCAATAAAGGACAAAAAATTTGTCTGCTACCCTGAAGAGGGTGTCTGCCGTATGGAGATATCACCCAACCAGAGCAAGACACCGGCTATATCAACTGAGGAGGTTATTGACCTTGCAAAGGTTGCCTTAAGGCTTGAATCCCGTTTTGGAAACCCTCAGGATATTGAGTGGGCAATTGATAATAAGGGTAAGCTCCTTATTCTCCAGAGCCGGCCTCTTCAACAGAACAAACCATTTGAGCCGCAGGAGAAACATGTTGAGGAGAATAAATCTGATGATTCTGTAGAGACAGAGATACCAAGCTCAAAAGAGCTGATTGCAAGAGGTGGTGTATCAGCATCTCCTGGCATTGCGTCAGGTGAGGCATTTGTCGCCCTCAAGTATGTTGATATTTTAAGATTTCCTGCAGGAGCAGTGCTGGTTATACGTCAGGCACTTCCAGAATGGGCAAGCGTTGTCGCGAGTGCAGCAGCAATCATATCGGAACAGGGCAGTGCCGCAAGTCACCTTGCAAGTGTGGCAAGAGAGTTTAAAGTGCCATCAATTTTTGGACTTAAGGGGATAACTTCCAACATAACATCTGGTGAACCAATTGCTGTAAATGCAGATATTCAGGCAGTATGGAAAATATCAGGGGAGGAGAGCAGCGTCCATCTTTTTGGTAAAAATCAAAACGAAAGCCAAACTAAAAATAATCCAATGAAAGGCAGCCCTGTTTATAAAATTCTTGAGAGGTGCTCACGTCATATAGTACCTTTAGGACTTCTTGACCCGGATTCTCACGACTTTAAGCCGTCAAATTGTAAAACTTTTCACGACATAACAAGATTTATCCATGAAAAATCTGTAGCCGAGATGTTCAGCTTTGGAAAAAATCACGATTTTCCGGAAAAGAGCAGTAAACAGCTTCACTACAAGGTTCCCATGCAGTGGTATATTCTTGATTTGGACGATGGTTTCTCTGTTCCGATAAAGGGAAAATATGTAAAACTTGAGGAGATTGCCTCAATACCGATGCTCGCATTCTGGGATGGATTTGTTGCCATACCATGGGATGGTCCACCGGCAATGGATGGACGGGGAATGTTGTCAGTGATGTTTCAATCAACTGCCAATACTGCTTTAACCACAGGAGTTCAGTCTGCCTATGCCCAGCACAACTACTTCATGATCTCAAAAAACTACTGCAGCCTCAACTCAAGGCTTGGATACCATTTTTCAACGATGGAGGCTCTGGTAAGCGAAAGGACCTCTGAAAACTATATCAGCTTTCAGTTTAAAGGTGGGGCAGCAGACAGACAGCGACGCCTCAACAGGGTACATTTTATTGGAGATATTATTGACGATTATGGGTTCAGCTCAGTAATACGTGACGATCATCTGACAGCAAGAGTTCAGGGCTATGACGAACCGTTTATGAAAAGCAGGCTCAAGATACTTGGACATCTGACCCTCCACACCAGACAGTTGGACATGATAATGACCAACCCTCCACAGGTCGCTTTTTACAATAATAAATTGAGAAAAGATATAGACTCGTTAATTGAGCCTGCTTGATTGCTCTTAAGCCCCTGAATGTGCTCATATCTTCTGTCTATCGGTTCTATCTTTGGTTTCTATATCTGTTGTCACGTTGGGGTTGCACATCTTCCTGATTGAGGTCATCCCCCCTCTTTTTGGGTTTAACAGTATCTATTGCAGGTTGATTGTTTCGCTCATGACGCTCAATTTTTCTCTCACGTTCCGGTCTGATTCTCTCCATCCGGTTATTGTTATTTTGTTGGGGATTTTCAGAATTAATCCTCTCATGCCGGTTGTTGTTATTTTGTTGGGGATTTTCCGAATTAATCCTTTCACGCCGGTTGTTGTTATTTTGTTGAGGATTTTCCGGATTAATCCTTTCACGCCGGTTGTTTTGATTCCGTTCTATAGTTTCATGTTTAATTCTCTCCCGACGTTCGAGATTATCCCGTTCCTGTTTGTACCTGTCAATTCGGTCATTACGAGTTGGTTCAGGTTTAATCCTGTCATTCCGGTCGTGAGGAGTCTCCCTATACCTTTTTTTATCCCATTCCCCCCGGTTTCCCTCAAAATTTTTATAGGGTATTCGTTTATGATTCCATTTATGACCTTTCCAGCTATGGTTTCGGTATTCACTTCTCCAGTTATGGGGTATATCTCTATAAAAATTGGGGACACTTCGATAGTGCCTCCAACCTCTGCTATAGTGCTGCGAGCGATACCAAAGTCCATTCCACGGACGCCACCACCAACCATCATAAAAAAATATATCAACGCTTGAGTCAGGGACAACATAGATATAAGTATCAGGTATGACTACCAACTCTGGTGGTTC
>CAXNND010000329.1:0-3353 GCA_964203105.1 Desulfamplus sp. | reverse complement strand
TTGACAAAAATCAAGCAATTCACATTGATTTCAGATTGAGCCACAACCTCTTCCAGCCCCTGATTGATTATGAACTTGATATGATAATTGATTGCCGTCCCCATGCCCATCCTGAAGTAAAATCAATCCATCTGTTCAGGGAAGAGTACTCTGTTATTGCCACTCCTGAATATATAATGCAGCATCAAATTGAAACATTAGAAGATCTTGGAGGATGCAATATCCTTTCAATGGACAGCGAACTTATATGGTGGAGCAATTTTATCAACGTGATTCCTGTATCAAAACAGAGCATCTTTAAAAGAGTGACTGAGATCAATCATGTCAGGGGAATTATTATCGCAACTCTCTGCTCGCTTGGGGTTGGCTTTGTCCCTAAATATACAATACTTCGGGAGTTGAAGCAGGGGACATTGGTAGAACTCTTTCCTGAACTTGATATTCTGAACGATAATATCAATATATTTATCAGGCATAGAAACGCATCAGAGTCAAAATATACCTGCCTGATTGATTTTTTAAAAACACTAATAATCTAACTAATATCGTGAATAGTCACCGAAACTGGCTCTTCAGACATAAATTCCGTCCGATTCCAATCTGCTAAATCCTGCTATTGACAAAAATAATCCATTGATATATTAGTATTTTTCATTATGTCATATATGACATAATGAAAAATACTATCGGTTACCATACAAATGGCTCCGAAACTAATCACTACCATATTTATTTCTATTGTCTATTCCCAAAAGCAACACTTTGGGCTTCTTTGGAGAATTTTATGAATCAAAACAGAATGATTATCGATGGACACGACTGTGAGTTTCAGCAGGGTGAAACCATACTTGCTGTTGCAACTCGCCACAATATCAATATTCCAACGCTCTGCTTTTACAAAAGATTAAATTCAATAGGTTCCTGCCGTATGTGCGTTGTTGAAATTGAAGGATATGCTATGCCTATGGCAGCATGCACAACTCCGGCTGTCGATGGAATATCAGTCATAACTAATTCTGATCGTCTTTTCCGTATGCGTCAAGATGCGTTAAAACTGATTCTTGTCAACCATCCTTTGGATTGCCCTGTCTGTGATAAGGCAGGAGAGTGTATGCTTCAGGATCTTACTTTTGAATATGGTATTACAGCCGTTGATTACAAGTTGCCAAAACAGAAGTTTACTTCAGCATATCAAACAACTTTTATTCAACATTTTCCAGAGCGTTGTATTTTATGTCTGCGTTGCATTAATGTATGCACCGAAATACAGGGGATTGGTGCACTTTCAATCCAGCAGACAGAAAACGGAACTCAAATAGGCTTTGATAAAGATAAATGTGTTTCATGCGGTGAGTGTGTTCAAGCCTGTCCTGTTGGCGGTATGCTTGAAAAGAAATCTAAGTATCGCTGGCGGTCATGGGAAGTAAACAAAACAATACGTACAACATGCCCATATTGCGGTGTTGGATGTCAACAGCTTTTGCATGTGAAAAATGGAAAAATCGTTAAGGTAACTGGTTTTGAAGATGGTTCTCCAAATAAGGGGCGTTTATGTGTCAAGGGAAGATATGGATTTGATTTTATTTATTCTGATGAGCGTCTTAAGACTCCACTAATACGGGAAAACGGTAAATTACGTCCTGCATCATGGGATGAAGCCCTTGATCTTGTGGCAAATAAATTTACTCGGATTATTAAAGATCATGGAGCAGATGCTTTAGCTGGTGTTAGTTGTGCAAGAAGCATAAACGAAGACTCATACCAGATGCAGAAACTTTTCAGGTCAGTGTTCAAGACCAACAATATTGACCATTGTGCCCGAACTTGACATGCTCCAACTGTCGCAGGTCTTGCGACATCTTTTGGCTCAGGTGCAATGACAAACTCATTTGGTGAGTTTGCAAAAGCAAAAATGTTTCTTGTTATTGGCTCAAACATGACAGAAGCACATCCTGTAGCTGCAACTTTCTTGAAAAATGCTGTCCAAAATGGAGCTGGTCTTATTGTTATTGATCCAAGAAAACATAAACTTGTTGATTTTGCAGAGATGCACCTTCCATTGAAGGTTGGAAGCGATATTGCCCTTTTAAACGGAATTATGCACGTTCTGATTGAAGAGAATCTCTATGACAAGCAGTTTGTGGAATCGTTTTGCACAGGTTTTGAGGAATTGAAGGCAACTGTGATGAGATATACTCCTGAAATTGCAGGAAACATATCTGGTATTGAGCCGGAAACCATCAGAAAGGTGGCAAGGAGACTTGCATCTGTAAAACCTCTGATGCTGTGTTATACCCTTGGAATTACAGAACATACATGTGGAAAAAACAATGTAATGTCAACCGCCAATCTCCAGATGCTTCTTGGTAACATGGGTGTCGAGTGCGGAGGAGTAAATCCATTAAGAGGGCAGAATAATGTGCAAGGTGCCTGTGATATGGGTGCTCTGCCCAATGTGTTCCCTGGATACCAGCAGGTTGGCGATATGAATGCCCGCAAAAAATTTGAGGAAGCATGGGGTGTTACTGACCTTCCTGCAAACAATGGACTGATGATTCCTCAGATGATGGATCAACTTGTAACTGGCAAGATAAAAGGATTTTACATATTTGGTGAGAATCTTGCCAATACTGAACCTGATATAAAGAAAGTAGAGCATGAACTAAGTTCTGCTGAATTTTTAGTGGTTCAAGATATTTTTGAGAATGAGACCACCTGTTTTGCACATGTTGTATTTCCTGCTGCTGCATGGAGTGAAAATGACGGCACGTTTAGCAATAGCGAAAGAAGGGTTAGCAGAGTGAGAACTGCAAGTCCACCTCCCGGAGATGCAAAGCCCAACTGGTGGATTTTCAAGCAGATTGCAAAACGTATGGGACAGAACTGGAAATCTGACAGTGCACAGGAACTTTGGGATAACGAGATTTCAGTGCTTGCCCCCAATCTTGGTGGTATCAAGTATTACCGGATTGAAAATGATGGATTGCAGTGGCCCTGCCCCACAATTACACATCCTGGCACCCCTGTTCTTCACACCAGCGGAAGATTTACAAGCGGCAAAGGAAACTTTGTACCTGTAGAGTGGACACCTCCTGCTGAAGTTGCTGATGAAGAATATCCATTTGTGTTAAGCACAGGCAGAAGACTTTATCATTATCATACAAGAACCCAAACTGGCAGATGTTTAGGTCTTAACGATCTTCTTGGAGAAGAGACAGCAGATATCTCAATCCAAGATGCAAAGAAGATGGAGATTGCTCAGAATGAGTTTATACGGGTTCGCTCAAGACGCGGTGAGGTAAAAGTAAAGGCTCGGATAACACCTGAAGTGCCTGAAGGTATGGTCTGGATGG
>CAXNND010000328.1:0-3354 GCA_964203105.1 Desulfamplus sp. | reverse complement strand
TGATAAAGATGACCACTACACATCATCAACTCAGGATAAGTCGATATTTCTTGAAAATTACGGTTATTATTTTGGTGATATACCTATAGATGGTGAGGCACCATTTCTGGTTGAACCAACTACAATCAGAGTTGAAGAGGTTGATTTTGCGAATCTAACCTCAGATCATTTAATGAAAATGAGACAGATGAGTATTGTATTGACTGAACTCACTTTCAGGCAGATATTTGCATTGGACAAATTTATCCGTGAAAATATGAATCAAAAAAGATTCACTTCAATGCACTTGACGGTTGAATTACAATAAACGCCGCACGACTCCTATTACAGAATTTTTTGGCAAGCTCCCATATATCATCCAGTGAAATTGAACGGTAGTCCTGATCCATTGCGGCTGCCCAATCTATCTTTTCAGGATGGCGGAAAGAGCCTGCCATAACAGAATCAAGCCAGTAGCCGTTCGTTCTCTTGGCATCCTTTATATATGTCCAGATTGGTTGAAGCACAAGATCAAGCTCCTTATCTGATATCGGATGCGTTGTTAGTGAATCTGCAATGCTCTCCATATGGCTAATCATATCATCAACTTTGTCCGGTGCGACATTAATAACAGCACGCATTACTCCATATCCTTCGTATGACTGTGATGAATCATTATATGCATATGGAGAGTAGGTTGCCCCAAGCTCTTCACGAATTGTTTTCCTGAGCCTTTCCGAGATTATCTTTGACAGAATATTCAATCTTCTGGTCTGTTTTATTTTCCAGAAATCATCAGTGGGAAATGCCATTACAACAAGAGCCTTGTCAATTTTGCTGTCAACCGGCAGCTCTATCTTGCCACCTTCTGGAAAAAGCAGACGGTTACGTTTATCTCTTACCGCCACGACTGAAGGGCTTTTTAATTTTATAGCACCAAAATATTTTGATACAGACGAGATAACCTCTTGCACATCCATATCTCCTACCACTGAAATCTCCATATCTGCCTGTCTGAAAAATGGGCTAATCCACTTTTTAATATCTTTAATATTCAAGGATTCCATCTGCTCAAGTGTTGGCATACCAAAACGGGTATCGCCACCTGCTAAAAAAGCTTCCCCCTTAAACTGCATCATGCCATCAGGGGTGCTCAACATCTGCTGAAACATCTGCCTGTAACGGTTTTTAAACAGAACAAATGCCTCTTCATCAAATCCTGGATCCATTATAAGTGTATAGAGGAGTTGGAAAAGAAGTGTAATTTCATTATGGGCACATGAACCTGAATAGACAAAAGAGTCTGAATCTGCATTAAAACTAAAGCTGATATTCTTACCTGCTAACGAGGTCTCAAGTTCATCTCTGGTCAATTTGCCAACACCGCTTTCATTAATTACCCCTTGGGTCAAAATGGCAAGACCAGGTTTTTTCCATGGTTCTGCTTTTTTGCCACTTCCAAAATCAAGTCGGTAAACCAGCTCCCCTTTTTTAAAATCGGTCTTTTTTATGTTAAGTCTCACACCGTTTTGAAAGTCAACCACACGGATTCCAACAGAACTGTTCTCTTTATCATTGACAATAGTTCCTGTATCCGTTGGCTCAGGCAGATATGGGAAAATAACATCATCATTATTTTCCACCTGTGCAACTTTAGTCTTCTGACTCTGGTGGTATGAGTTTAATATAAGTGCCTCTGGTGTGGTCTTATCCTGTTTAATCATTGCATTTCCGGTCAATTCAATCAGACGGTGCTGTGCAGACCAGTTTTCTACAAATGCCCGATTCACATCTTCAACTGTCAAGTTTTCCACAAAAGTTTTAAGGGCATCTTTCTCCTGCTGTGGAGAGAGAAAAGTTTTTTTTCTATTTATAGAGTTTATTATCTCTTTTGCAATATTAGTGCTTTCACGGGTTGATGCCTCTTTTACAGCAGTTTCCAGACCAAGAATAAAATCGGCCTTTACACGCTCAAGCTCAGATTCGGTAAACCCATGTTCCAGTGCTCTGCGAAGTGTTTTTTCGATAATACCAAGGCTGTCTTGCCACTTGTCAGGAGAGCATTGAGCCGAGATAGCTGTAAAACTTATATTTTGGAGAAACATGCCAGAGTAGATGCCAGCATTTGAGAAAGGGCTATCCTCTTTTCTGACATCTTTAGAGAGTCTGTTCTGGACCACAGTATCTGCAATGCGTCTAACTACACGATCCTTTAAGGTTTTTATATTTTCAGCTTCAAAAGGTAGCCATGTAACAGTACTAATGGAAATATCAGTTTTACCTGCCTCTGCTTCGTAATGATAAAAAACCTCTTCGGGTGCATGGGATTCCCAAATATTTATAGGTTGTTCTGCAGCGGTTGCTCTTGGTTGCATGGCACCAAACATCTCTTTAACAAGGTTGGTTGCAATCTCAACATCAAAGTCCCCAACCATTATAATTGACATATTGTCTGGTCTATACCATGTATCATAGTAATCTTTTAAAAGGCTTCTGTCCGCAGACTCAATAACCTTTTTACTTCCAATCGGAAGTCGTCTTGCTATGAGTGACCCTGGAAGTTCAAACTCAAGAGATGATTTGAAAGTTCTTAATTCAACAGAGTCTCTTTCTCTCATCTCCGCAAGCATAACTCCACGCTCTCTTTCAATCTCTGAATCCAGAAGCAGGGCGCCCTCTGCATAATCTTGCATAACAAGCAGACCCTTTTCCAAATTTGCCTTGTCACCTGCTGGCAGAAGAATATCATAGACTGTTTCAAAAAAACCGGTCTGTGCATTGGCATCTGCACCAAACATCATCCCGATTGATTGAAAATATTCAATCAGCTCACCTGGTTTAAAATGGGTTGAGCCATTAAAAAGCATATGCTCCAAGTAGTGGGCAATCCCCTGCTGATCATCACGCTCATGCATTGAGCCTGCCTGAACATTCAGGTGGATACTTACCCTGTCCTTAGGAGTTGCATTTTTGAAAAACAGATATCGCATTCCATTTGGCAATACACCTTCAAACAACTCTGGATCAGAGGATAGAATAGATGTACCGGGTGTGGCATTATCAGAGTCATAATTTTGGGAAACATCAAAATTATCAATTCTACCTGGTGCAGATAAAGAGGTACTTTCTAACTCTTTATCTGCATTTACACCATCTCTTTTAGTCAACCCGGCACATGATGTCAGTATCAGGAAGGCTAAAACCAGCATTGAGAGAATCAGCAGGTTTATCGAGAACATTTCTAAAAATAAATTTTTTATTTTTACCATAACAACCTCTTCCTGAATCATCCATCAATCAAACCTGGCTTGATCTCAATTTTACTGCTGCTCTTCAACTCTTCAAGCCATGCTCTGTAAACAGCTCCCTGTTTTG
>CAXNND010000327.1:0-3361 GCA_964203105.1 Desulfamplus sp. | reverse complement strand
ATATAGGTCGATTGCCTGTTTTTTTCGGTTTCTGCTGTTTTGATGAAGCTATTACCTGAAACTCTGTAGATAAAAACAGAGTGATCAGAGATGAACACAGTCTCCGTAAGGTTATCCTTGTCAGTATTACCAACAGCTATACCATTAATAACATGTTTGAATATCGGGCTTTTCCATGCTCCTGATTTTCCTCTCACATTATTGGTTACAGCAAATTCCGGATTGGGACTCTGTGCCGACCCCGCGTGTTGCAATTGCACGGATGGCTGGGAAGCAGAAGATTGGTTAATGATAAAACTGGAATTAAGCTGTTGCCCTGCAGTGAGAGGCGTAGAGGCAACTTGTGAAATATGTGGGGCAGAGGCTGCTGCAGAAACACTTGCACCCGTGTTTGGTTGTATTGGTTGTTGCGATACTGCGGTTGCCGTACCGGAAGACCTGTTGAAAACGGTTTCATTTATGGTTGTAGCAAATTGATTGATGGCAGGAATAACACCACCTGGGTCAGCAGTTTGCCTAAAAAATGAAATTGGAGGATTCTTACCGGTAATATCAACAAGTTTTGAGTCAATACTGGTGCTATTTCCTATTATAGTAATGCTGCCATGAATTACAAAATCAGCTTTCAGCTTTCCACCTACAAGTAGAGCAAGGCTTTCGCCTGTAAAACCCTTGGTGCTATCAGCAGCTTTCTGAACACTCTCTTTCTCAATTACCTTT
This sequence comes from Desulfamplus sp., assembly GCA_964203105.1. Lineage (GTDB taxonomy): Bacteria > Desulfobacterota > Desulfobacteria > Desulfobacterales > Desulfobacteraceae > Desulfamplus. The sequence goes on along the minus strand of CAXNND010000327.1, from coordinate 2,641 downwards.
ACATCTTTGAAGGAGAGACGTGAAGCGAGCATATCCTGAATCCCCTTTTTCAGAAAATCAAGATTCTGTTCAGCGTTGATCTCAAAAGGCATTACTGCGATTTGTAATGGTTCTGCGTATGCCAATGTCAGAGGTGAAAAATATGCAATACAGAGACAAAATCCTGTAATCAAAATAACAATACAATTTGACAGCCAATATGCTCTTTTATCTGTTTCCTGCAAAAATTTATCCTTATTCAACGCATTCTCCTGATTTACTCAAGCCTTCTTTCTTATTGCCCAAGCTATTTATCTTGATTGTTAAGCCTTTATTAATTAATCAATATTTTTCATTATTGTTGAGGTTAAATACAGATTATGATCAATATAAGGGTGGCATTCTAATGACAGATAGATGATTTGGCAAGGGATAATTTTCCAAGTAATTATTTTGGCTCATAGTTTATTGACTTTTCAATTTCTATTATATAGTGTCGGATTTCATTTATCTATATCGTCAGTGATAATAAACACTCTGTGAGAGAAAAACAATGACAAGACACTGTATCAAATCTAATACAATTACAATACTGTCTGTTCTAACCATATCTGTTTTTACCATTCTGCTTGGTCAAAACACACTTGAGGCAGACTCCAAAGTTAAAACCATTGCTGTATTTCCATTTGAAGTTATTGCAAAGGAGGATACAAGTTTTATTGGCAAGGGAATGGGTAGAATGCTTTGCAGCAGGATTGGCTCAGATGATGCTATTCAGGTGAAGTGTATGGATCGCCTGCCATCTGCCTATGGGCTTGATTTAGGTGGTTCATCAATGGCTGGAAAAACAGCAGGAGTTACAGAACTCAACGGTGTAGATTATATTCTCTTAGGATCTGTAACCATTGCCGGAACGAGTGTCAGCAGTGATGCAAAATTGGTAGATATTCTCAGACCTGAACAGGTTAAGTTTATCAGTGCAGCAGGTATGGGAGTTGGTGATATCATGCAACAGGCTTCAACCATATCGGAAAAGGTCAGAGCAGCCATTACAGGTAATAGCGGTAAGATCGGCAATGAGGAGAGCAGCCGAGCAATCATGAACAGTCATTTTGCAGAACAGCCATTACAAGACAAGATTCCTGCTGCACCACTAAAGGTGATTACGGAACAAATACAACCGGTTGCTGCAACCGCAATATCATCTTTCGGCTCATCCACTCTGCTGATTCAGAAACTGGATATGGAAATCAGGGGCATTGCAACATCAGATATTGACGGGGATGGGAAGCTGGATATGGCTGTGATGGATAACCACAGAATATCATTTTTTACCTTTGCCAACAATACCCTTGTTAAACAAGGTGTCTATGATGGAAAATATTATAACAGTAATATATCTATCGATGCTTTCGATACAAATGGAAACGGCAAAAATGAGCTGTTTGTAACTTCTATTGGAAAAAATAACTATCTTAAATCATATATTATAGAGTGGAACGGAAGAGAATTTAAGCCTCTTGCTGAGGATAGTGAATGGTATTTCAAGGTTGTAGCTTTTCATGGAAAAGATCGTTTGATTGGGCAGCAACGTGGGCATGACGAAGTGTTTGGAAGTGCGATTTATCAGCTTGAATTCAGTGGTAACAAGATTATCCAACAGGAAAAAATAGCCGCTGGCAATTTTGCAATATTTGGGTTTTCGCCTTTACAGAAAAAAAAATCCGGTAATTCCAACATTATGGAGAGTGACTCCTGTCTCTGGTTTGATAAATCAGGATTTCTCAATCTTGGAGATGCTCGTGGTATCATTGAGTGGAAAAGTGGTCAATCTCTCGGGTCAACAGCTCTTTTTATTGAGCAGGATAAAGGCAGGGATAATCTGAAAGAGAGAACTTACATTAATAATAGGGTGGTTACAGGGGATATTAATAGTGATGGAGTTGTCGAGATTATAACCGTCAGCAATTCGGATGTTGCAAAAGGATATCTGTCTGGATACAAAAAGTTCAACCAAGGTAATATTCAGGTCATGGCATGGAAGAACGGTTTAATAGATGATCTTTGGAAGGGTAATCCTGTTACAGGTTATATTTCTGACTTTAATGTTATTGATATGGATGGAGACACCTATCCCGAAATTGTGTACTCAGTTGTCATGGATAAAGGTGTAGTGATGAGTAACGCTAACAGTACTGTTTTTATTGAAAAAATAGTTGCCCGTCATAAATAACATGGTTTATCAGTTAAAACACTTGACAACCCTAATATCCTGTGTGTAAGAGAAAACGCTTCACTCTCAGTTACTATAAATTTCTATCTAAGTAGGTCATATATCCATGCAATCATATATGTATGGAGGTTATCCCCGATATTTAGTAGTCAAAATATTTTGCCTCTATGCGTGTTTTTAAATCCATATTAACCGGAGAAAAAGGAGAAAAAAGATGAAAAAAGTTCTACTGTTTGCTCTGTTGAGCGTTTTTGTCGTGGGCATATCCATGCCTACATTTGCCCTTGAAACAGATTTCAGTGGCGAGTTTTATGTTGAAGGCATTCTCAATTCCGCTACAAACATGCTTGATACTGAGAACACAAGCGATTACAGACAGATGAGATTACGTGTTCAGACTGATTTTAAAGTGAGCGACAATTTAAAACT
>CAXNND010000326.1:0-3362 GCA_964203105.1 Desulfamplus sp. | reverse complement strand
TTGATGACAATATATAGTCCCCCTTAGAGTTTAGAACGTAAACATATCCGGTTTTTCCGGTTACTACTCCCGCAAATTGGGTAAGAAGCATGTCAACCACCATTTTTTCAGGAAAACCTACAAAAAAAGCTCCGACAATTTTACCACTAAAGTCCTTTATAGGTTCATATCCTGAAATAAACCAGGAAGTTACTACAAATGCCCTTCCATAATATGTCTCTCCATTAACAATACTTCTATAAACTTGCGAATCATTAGGGATATAGGTATTAATGGCTCTTGCACCATCGGTTGTAAGAACATTGGTAGAAATCCTGAGTAGCCCGTCTGGTATTAGCTGAAAGATAGTTACAGAAAGGTTGGTTAACTCTTTTACTTTATCAACATACCTAAAATTACCATAAATAGTCTCTTCATTAATTTTGAATGAGGGGAGTTCAATATCCTTTGTGCTTTTATCTATCTGGTTTTTAATTGAAATTTTATGAGTTTCATTAGTATCAATAACAATTTTTCTGCCGGTATTTATTCCTGCAATAATGGCAACCCTTGCTGCTGACAATGAACTTTTGACCTGCTCCAAAGAAATTTTGTATGCAGTGTCTGCCATAACACGACAAACTGACGCCTGTGCCTTCAGGTTTGACTCAAGTTGAATCATGGTCTCGTTCTTTACGCTGTGATAAGCCACAAATGCCAGAATCAGGAGAGGGACTGAAACCAGCAAAGAGCATATTGTTAACACCTGCCATCTTAAACTGATATTTCTGATTCTCATAAGCCTCCTTGCAATTTGACAAAAAAATTTTACCTGACAAAAATATTTGACGACTTTTCAAAAGTTGTCAAATCAGGTTTTTATTTATGGTAATCTTACAGCAAATTTCAATTTTTGACAAAACTATCTACAACAGCCCTATCAATCAATCGCTCATCAGGCAGAAACGGAACAGTAACCTGATCTCCATTTGTATTTTCGCTATTATAGTTGATTGCAACCTCCATTGCATTCTGGTTTCTTGCCCAGTTACGCCGTGCAACCCCGCCCATCACATCCCATGACATGGCAGAGCGGATAATCCTGTCAACCTGTTCACTGCCATCAAGCACAAGACCAAAGCCACCGTTGATAGCCTTTCCTATTCCGGTGCCGCCGCCATTGTGCAGAGCTACAAGAGACATGCCACGAGCAGCATTGCCTGCAAAACAGTGAGTTGCCATATCAGCACAGACATTACTGCCATCCTTTATGTTGGCTGTCTCCCTGAACGGTGAATCTGTGCCTCCAGGGTCATGGTGATCCCTTCCAAGCATGATGGGTCCAACTTCACCTTTTCTTACCATATCGTTAAATTTTAGTGCAATATTAACCCTGCCTGCTGCATCCTGATATAAAATTCTTGCCTGACTGCCCACAACCAGTCTGTTTTTAAGAGCATCCCTTATCCAGATATAGTTATCCCTGTCTTCAGGTCTGCGGTCAGGGTCAATGGATGACATGGCTGCATGGTCGGTTTTCTCAAGGTCTTCAGCTTTTCCGCTCAAACAGACCCAACGAAATGGTCCATAACCGTAGTCAAAGATTGGTCCCATTATATCCTCAAAATATGATGGAAAGACAAAACCATCCTTGGCATCAACCCCGTTTTTTGCAACTTCAACTACACCGGCATCAAATACAGCCTTTAAAAAGGAGTTGCCATAGTCAAAAAAGAATGTCCCATTTTCTGAAATCTTTTTAATCACCTCGTAGTGGCGGCGAAGACTCCTATCAACAAGCCTTTTGAAGGTGGCACGGTCGTGGGCAAGAAGGCGGGTTCTCTCCTCAAAGGTTATACCCTGTGGGCAGTAACCGCCATCATAAACAACATGGCATGATGTTTGATCAGAGAGTAAATCAACGGAGAGGTTGTTTCTTTTTACAATATACTCTAAAAGGTCAACAATATTACCATGAAAGGCGATTGATGTGGCTGATTTTTCCTTTACCGCCTTTGACGCAATAGACATAACTTCATCAGGATCAGATGAGACCACATCAACCCAGCCCTGCTCATGCCGTGTTTTAATTCTGGACAAATCAACCTCGGCAGTGATTGAGACAGCCCCTGCAATCTTGGCAGCTTTTGGCTGTGCCCCGCTCATTCCTCCAAGTCCTGACGAGACAAAGACAAGACCTGCAAGATCGCCATCAGGTGCAACTTTGCACATCTTTCTTCCGGCATTTAGAAGTGTGTTGTATGTACCGTGAACAATGCCCTGAGGTCCAATATACATCCAGCCGCCTGCTGTCATCTGACCATAGGATGAAACACCCATCTGGGCTGCTATTTCCCAGTCATCAGGATTATCGTATAACCCGACCATCAGACCGTTTGTGATAATGACGCGAGGCTCTTCGGGCGATGATTTGAAGAGTCCTAAAGGATGTCCAGACTGCATCACAAGTGTCTGGTTTTCGGTCATAACCTCCAAATATTTTTTGATAAGGCGATACTGCATCCAGTTCTGACAGACGCTGCCTGTCTCGCCGTAGGTAACAAGTTCGTAGGGGTAAAGGGCAACATCAAAGTCAAGGTTGTTATCGATCATCAGTTGAAACGCCTTGCCGGCAAGGCAGTTGCCTTTATAGCTGTCAATCGGTTTTGCCCTTATGCAACCTGACTTGATAGCGTCTGAACAGCCGGTATTGTTAGATACATCATCGGCTATACCGTATGGTCTAAACCTGTAACCGTAAATACGTCCGCGGGTTTTAAGCTCATCTAAAAATTCTGGAATCAGGGTGGCATGATGCTCTTCTGGAACGTAACGGAGGGCATTTGCCAAAGATGTTCGGGTCTGGTTTGCACTTAGTCTGAATCCTCTGTCAGGTGCACGGCGGATTCCCTCCTTGAAGGGTGGCATCTCTGGAAGTTCGTCATCTAACCGGATTCGCATGGCTTGCACTATATCCTTATTGGTAATCATAAATATCTACTCCTTACTTTAAAAAAATATTGCAATGAAAATAAAAATTTGATATACAGGCAAAATTATTTTTATTGTGGTGGGTGTAGCTCAGATGGTAGAGCACTAGGTTGTGGCCCTAGTGGCCGCGGGTTCAAGTCCCGTCACTCACCCCACCTTAGAAACAATTTTTTTTAAATCTCTCATGATAAATAATATTTAAATTTATACTTGACAACTTTCTAAAAGTTGTCAAATCTATCCTGATAACCGCCTTATCTATTCACCCCTGATTGTTGAACATCTTTTGGGAAGTTCGAGAATCATCCATCTCATGCTTAAACGTCTGGAATTTTTACAGTTTTAACTTGAAACGCCAGATTCAATCTGCTGATACAACTTCTCAATCTACT
>CAXNND010000325.1:0-3375 GCA_964203105.1 Desulfamplus sp. | reverse complement strand
AATGGATTTTATGCCCCATCTGCTGATTGCGGGAGCCACAGGAACCGGAAAGAGTGTAGGGCTTAATTCCATGATTATAAGTCTTCTCTATAAAGCCAAACCTGATGAGGTAAAATTTATCATGGTTGATCCCAAAAGGATTGAGCTATCTGTATATGATGGAATTCCGCATCTGATATCTCCTGTTGTCACAGATATGAAAAAAGCGACTAATGCCCTTTTTTGGGCAGTCAGAGAGATGGAGAGGAGATACGAACTTCTTGCACAGTGCGGTGTCCGTAACCTTCTCCAGTATAACAAAATGGTAGAGCAGCAACTTGTCAAGTTAACAGAGAGTAGTAGCAATCTGGATTCCAATGGCTATAGTTTGGAAAAGCTGCCCTATATTGTTGTAATTGTAGATGAGTTTGCAGATCTTATGATGGTCGCCTCCCGTGATGTTGAATCCGCTCTAATACGTCTTGCACAGATGGCAAGGGCTGCTGGCATTCATCTTATTTTGGCAACCCAGCGTCCATCTGTCGATGTTCTTACCGGCATAATAAAGGCAAATTTCCCCACAAGAATATCATTTCAGGTCTCCTCCCGAATTGACTCAAGAACCATTTTAGATACCAATGGCTCAGAAAGACTTCTTGGTAATGGTGATATGCTTTTTCTGCCTCCTGGCACCGGGCGTCTTCAACGGATTCAGGGAGCATACATATCAGAGGAAGAGATAGCGAGGGTAACAGCGTTTCTAAAAGAGCAGCAGCAGCCTGACTATGTTGAGGATATAACAGAGAAAACCGAAAATGAGGATGATGGCGATGATGATGAGGTCTATGATGCGAAGTATGATGAGGCAGTGGCTCTTGTGACAAGGACAAGACAGGCATCCATCTCAAGTGTTCAGCGACACTTGAGAATCGGATACAATCGAGCAGCCAGAATCATTGAAACGATGGAAAAAGAGGGGCTTGTTGGTCCTCAGGATGGATCAAAACCAAGGAAGGTGCTTCTACCTCAAAGTACTCTCTAATATACTTGTATTTTCTATATATTATACTATGATATATAGCATTTATTTCAAAGCAGAAGAATATGGAGTTTATACGGCTAAACAGGCTGACCGACTGTATGAGTTGTGTGCAGCTTTTTCTTAAAGTTCGATTAGCAGCAAAGACACAAAATGTAAAAAGAGGATTGTTATAAAAATGCAGACCCATGATTATTACAAAATACTTGATCTTGATAAAGATGCCACCCCGTCTGAAATAAAAAAAGCCTATAAAACCCTTGCCATAAAATACCATCCTGACAGAAACCCTGACGATATAAATGCCTCTGAAAAAATGGCAGCCCTTAACGAAGCCTATGCAGTGCTTTCAAATCCAGAGAAAAAAAGAGAATACGATATGCTGCGTGATCGTTTTGGCGAAGATGCTGCGGGACGATTCCGGCAGAGCAACAGCTATGACGATATCCTTAGAAACTCGGATATTGAGAAAATATTTCAGGAGATTGCTGAGAGCTTTGGCATTCGTGGGTTAAACGATCTGTTCAACAATGTAAATATCAACGGTAAAAACGGAAATTTTAACAATGTAACTTTCAATAATAAAGGCATGAGTGGTGGTGGATTCTTCTTTTTTGGCACATTTGGACAGCAGCCACAAGATCAATATAGTTTACCAAACGATCAATTGACTAAATTAAAGCCACATCAAAAAATACTTCGGGAGGTTGGCGGTAAAATTGCCAAAAAAGTTGTTGATAAACTGTTTAATGATGGGATAAATACCCTGAATAGATATTATGGAGCTGCTACAGGAGACATATACGACACTATCACACTATCCTCTTCTCATGCAAAAAAAGGTGGACCCTATGCCTATTACCACCATAAAAATGATAAAAAGCTGATTGTGCAAATTCCTGAAAATATCCAAAATGGACATAAAATAAGGTTAAAAGGTGCGGGTGTGGAAAATCCTGAAACAGGAGAAAAGGGTGATCTATTCCTTATGGTCAATGTAAAAAACAATATGTTATCTAAAATAAAAGATTTTATTTTAAAATGACTGAGTAGCTTGATGAGATCAATATGATGCAAATAACTAAAATTATGATTATTACGGCAGATTCTGCCATTGCCCAAGAGATGGGAAACTATCTCTCCTATATTTACCAGGATACTGTCTCTTCTGTTGTCGATTCAGGTGAAAAGGCTCTTGAAGCTATAAAATCCTCGTCAGATGGAGGAAAAGAGAAAGAGAGAGGAGCAACAATGCCGGATCTGATTCTTCTGGATATAGAACTTAATGGCGAACGGCTCTCTTCAACAAATGTCGATTCATCAAACGGTGTGAATTGCATAATGGATGCCTCAGAAACTGCAAAAATGATACGAACCAATCACCATATTCCTATTGTTTTTATTGTAAGAGATACGGCTGAGGAGGCTCTTTCCCAGGTTAAACTTGATTTCCCGTTTGGTTATGTTCTGACTCCAATATCGACAAGAGAGCTGAAAGTCACCATTGAGATTGCAATTTATACTGCCAGGATTGAAGCAGAGCGTTTAAATGCTCAAAACGAGCTTAAAAAAAGCGATGAGAGATACAAGGCATTAGTTGAGAATATGCTCTCCGGTGTTGCCATATACGAGGTTGTTGGAGATGGAGATGATTTTATCTTTATTGATTTAAATAAATCTGCTGAAAACATTGAGGGTCAAAAAAGGGAAGAGCTTATAGGAAAGAGCATTTTTGAGGCAAGACCTGGTGTTCGGGAATTTGGACTTATAGATACATTTAAAAATGTTTTACGAACAGGTAAACCTCACCATCATCCTGTAACTCTCTATAAAGATTCGAGAGTAAGCAGATACTACGACAATTACGTTTATATACTGTCATCAGGAGAGCTGGTTGTTCTGTTCAAAGATGAAACCTTGAAAAAGAGTTCTGAAGATGAGATGAAGAGGCTCGAAGCCCAACTGAACCAGATACAGAAGATGGAGGCAATTGGCACTATGGCAGGTGGAATTGCCCATGATTTCAACAATATACTCTTTCCGATACTTGGATGTGCAGAGATGCTTATCGAGGATAGCCCCACAGGCAGTTCTCAGAGAGAGTTTCTTAATGAAATTTTAAAAGCAGGTCAAAGGGCAAAGGAGTTGGTAAAGCAGATTCTCACCTTCAGTCGCCAGGAGCACCATGAAGTTATGCCCTTATCAATCCAGCCGATTGTCAAGGAGATCATCAAACTTTCAAGAGCGATGCTCCCGTCCACAATAACAATAGAGCAGGATATTCCTAAAGAGTGCTGTATGGTGATGGCTGACCCCGCACAGATGCACCAGGTGATGATGAATCTTATAACTAATGC
>CAXNND010000324.1:0-3381 GCA_964203105.1 Desulfamplus sp. | reverse complement strand
CTGCCTTAACCCTCTCCACATCTGCTGTGTTGTTTCCAAGTCTTGGCTCTTCTATCTCTATATATTGTACAAAGTTTTTAATCATGCTCTATTCGTATTACATAGTATTGACAGTAGTCGTGATTTTTTGCAACCAATCCCAATCATCTCTGAAACATTTAAATCTTATTTAAAAAATGTCAGCAATCCATGAAGATTTGTAAGAGGATGGGGTGGACACCCGGGAATATAGAGATCAACAGGAAAAATAGTATCAAGACCATCAGAAACCTCTGGACTTCCTCTGAATGGTCCGCCTGTGATTGCACAACTTCCAACCGCAATCACAACCTTTGGAGAAGGCATGGCTTCGTATGTTTGAAGCAGGGCAGTTCTCATGTTTCTTGATACTGGACCTGTAACAACCAGTCCGTCAGCATGTCGCGGAGATGCAACAAAGTTGATCCCAAACCGTGCAAGATCAAAAAATGGAGTTGCAAGAACATTTAGATCCACTTCACACGCATTACATCCTCCAGCAGATACCTGGCGAAGCTGCAAAGAGCGACCAAACAGCTTTTTGAAATGCTGCATAGAGTGGTTTGCAAGGTCAGGTAGAGAGCCATCGGTGAGAAGGTGCTTCTTGTCAGCAACTGAATATTCAAAATTTCGGGTAAATGTTATAAAGTTGCCTCCTGATATTCTTTCGCATGTCCCGCAAAAAACGCAACGTCCCAAATCAACCCTCGTTCTGTCTATTATCCTTTTTTTACCATTGCTATCAATAATATTGGCGGTATTATCGGTAATAATGGCATTTTGAGGGCAGGCATTGACACATTTTTTCACCATATCAGCCGTAGCATTCTGATTTACATTTGGCAGCCCGCGATATCTTTCAGGTAAAGTGATAGTCTGTTTCGGGTAGTTAGTTGTTCTGTATCCTTGTTCGATTCTGTTTTTCAGCGTATCAAGCATTGCTCAATCTCGTGGAATATTGTAATTGTGGTTGTGTTATAAATATGCTGATTGTCATCTTGTAAGTGGGTGCAACCGTGTTCACCCACTACAGAAAAAAATTATAAATCAAACCCGCAATAGGATAAATTATAGCTCTTGTTATTGAGGGGAAAATCTGAAATTTCTGTGTTTCTAAGAGACATTGCAAGACCGCTCCAGTTGTGGAAAGATGGATCCTTTATCTTGTATCGCATGATATTTCCATTATGATCGGTAAGGATACAGTGAGAAAGCTCTCCTCTCCAGGCTTCATTTACTGTAACGACAAATGATTCAGGTGCAAGGTTATAATATAACGAACTGTCAAAAGTCGAGGCAGAGTCATCACCCGGTTGTTGAACTGTTTCATATAAATCCACATAATGGCTCTCAACAGGTTCGCTCAAAAGGGTTTTAATGATTGCGATAGACTGCATAGCCTCATCAGCTCTGACTTTTGCCCGAGCATACACATCACCTGTGGATTTTGAATCTGGAGGAATTTCAAGGTGTGGATAATACTCTGTCGGAAAATCTATCCTTGCATCATAGGCAAGACCACAGGCACGTCCGGCAGGTCCGACAAGTCCAAGATAACGTGCATCTGATCTGCTAACTGAGCCACAATCTTCAAAACGATCCCTGACACTTGGCGTTGTCACAAGCAGAAGATGGATCACACTGGCAATCTGAGGTTCAAGTTCGGTAATACGACGGATAAGTTCATCACGAAGAGCCAAATCGATCGAAAAACAGACACCTCCAGGTCTGACCAACCCCTTACCAAGCCTGTTTCCGCATATAAGAAGTGTCATGTTGAGAAAATCGCCCCTTATTCGTCCAAAATAGTTGGCTGGGGGCAGAAAGGCAACATCTCCACTTAGTGCACCAAGATCACCAATGTGGTTGGCAATCCGTTCAAGTTCAAGGGCAATAGTTCTAATTTTTTTTGCACCTGTATCAGGTTGATGTGGAGCTGCGAGAGCCTCAACTGCTTGTGCAAAAGATACTGCGTTTGCAACTGAAGTATCGCCCGCAACCCCTTCAATTATAATTGGCAAACGTTTTGTATCAGCTTTAAGAATCATATTTTCAACCCCTCGATGCTGATAGCCCAACTGAATTTCAAGGTGGAGAACACGCTCGCCAATGCAGTTGAATCTGAAATGGCCAGGTTCAATAACTCCGGCGTGGACAGGCCCAACAGCAACCTCATGGATATCCCTCCCCTCAACCGAATAGTAGGGATAATTTCCAGGAATATCCTCTGTATAATAGTAGTTTCCCTCACTATCCTGGGCGTAGCCATTGCCAAAAGCATCGGATTTGCCCTGACTGTTAGGGTGGTATCTGACCATTTTAAGCCATGGGTGACCCTCTGGAAGAATACCAAACTGTTCTGCAATCTCACGCTCAAACAGGTGAAAAGGTTCACATTCAAGAGTCAGTGATGGATAGAGAGAAGGTGCATCACAGCCAGCAACAAAAAGAGCATAACGCCCGTCAGCATGAACTCTATTTGTTCTAAGTATTGCAAGCATCTTTATTTTGGAACCATTTTTATGCTTATCTTCATCACCATTTTTGATAGTCGCTTTGCAATCATCTTTTTCACTTGATTTGAAGGCATCTTCGTACCCAAAAAACTGAACAACCTTTGCATTGTTTCTCACAAGTTTCAGGGCATCTTCCCTGAAATCATCAAACGACAGGTGAGGTATTGATGCTCTCTGTATGGCTGAACCATTGGTAATTTCTAAAAATTGTGTCTGCATGAGAGTTTTATGGTTTGGCATCTTCATTTTATCACCCCTATAGCCTCCACTGCATTAATAATTGTCTGATAAAGTGAATCCGGCATCCAGAAGCACAACACAGTTGATGTTATAAGCAGCAAATACTGGGGTAAAATCATGCTTGCTCTCTGCTCTATATTACTGATATTGCTTTTTATATTTTTACTTTCTCTATCATCGTTATATATACGGATCTTATCCATTTGAATTTTATTGAATGAAGCCGTGTCATGTTCAGATGGTCCGAATGATATTTTCATAATCAAATTGGAAAATCCGGCAAATATTATACATAGAGTCAATATAAAAATTCCTGCCTCAACAAAGTGTCCAGAACGGAAAGCTGCCATTATAATAAAGAACTCACCAATAAATATGCCAAAAGGGGGAAATCCGGCAATACCTGCAAATCCGGCAAAAAATGCCACGAAACTTTTAGGCATAAGGTTTACCATGTTGCCTGTTCTCTTGATAAGTCCAGTTCCATAGCCAAGAAGCATGTTACCAGATGTTAAAAATAACGATGATTTGATAAGACTATGATGTATAAGACACAGAATTGCTCCATAAGCACCTATACCTCCAATACCGGTACCAAAAGCTATGA
>CAXNND010000323.1:0-3381 GCA_964203105.1 Desulfamplus sp. | reverse complement strand
GTTGCACCTTGGACATACGATTTTGACCCTAAGCTAATCTATGCAACTGAAAAATAGTGATTTCTAAAAATAAGCTCAATATAATTAGAGCCTGTAATTTCACAGGCTCTATTCCACCAATAATTTAAAAATGAAACTCTCCGCAGCAGCGGCGGTATGGATTAGAGCTTCGCAATTAAAATTTATGAAAGGTATTGTATGATAACGATAAAAGCTCTCGTTGAAAATAGAAAGTCAGATAACCATAATAATCTTGAGACTGAACATGGTCTTTCACTATACATTGAACATAACAATCAAAAAATTTTGTTTGATACAGGTGCATCTGAGGCATTTGGGCTAAATGCCAAGAAACTTGGTGTTGACCTGACTCAAATTGATATGGCTATCATTTCTCATCACCACTATGATCATGGTGGTGGACTCTGCTTTTTTCTTGAAAACAATGTAAAGTCTAAAGTCTATCTTGGTAAACAACCATCTGGAGATGCTTTATTCAAAGCATTGGGAGGAATATTAAAAAAACATATTGGATTGGACAAACAAGTTTTTACAAAATATCCAGATAGGTTTTTATTTCTTAATGAAATGGCTGAGATAGCTCCTGATGTATTTATTATAACCGACATCTGTAATCAATATCAGCGTCCTAAAGGAAACGATAAGCTGATGATTGAACAAAATGGAGTTTTGATACCCGATAAATTTGAGCATGAAATTATCGTTGTATTAAAAGATGAAGAAGAGTTAGTTGTATTAACAGGATGCTCGCATAACGGCATTCTAAATATGGTTGAGACAGTTACTCAAAATTTTCCAAATATACCGATTAAAGCTGTGGTAGGAGGGTTTCATCTTGCTGGTATTCCAATAGAACATCTAATGCCAGAGAGCCGTCAGGAAATTGAGGCAATAGGAAGTCAGATGCTCAAATATCCAATAAAGAAAGTTTATACAGGACACTGCACAGGATTAAAAGGTTATCAGATTTTAAAGGGAGTTATGGGTGAGAAGTTAGAGTATATAAATACTGGGGCATGTATTGGTATTTAATGATTCCTATTGACCGTAAAAATTGACCGTAAAAATATAAAATTTATATAAATACAAATTTTATATTTTTGCTTATGGATTTATTTAGAACAGCAAAAAATCGGAGGAATAAGTGTATAAAATTGACGATAAAGAAAAAATTGATGTCGAGATATTAAACGCAATTTCTGATCCGATAGGTGTTCTTGATAATGATTATACAGTAATTTTATATAATAAAGCTGTTTTTCAAATGCTTGGAAAACAGCCTCATGAGGCTATAGGAAAGAAGTGTTATCAACTGGTTGGAAGAGATAAGCCTTGTGAAATATGTGCAGTAAGAAAAAGTTATAAATCGGGAGAAATTGAGCAGGTAATAAGATATGATAAAGAATTAGGCATCTGGATAGACCTTAGAGCATACCCAATTTTGGATAATAATAACAGAGTTGTAAGAGTTATTGAGCATTTCAGGGATATTACGAACATTAAGCAGACTGAGCTGATGTTACGAGAAAGGACAGAAGAACTTAAAACTGTTTTAGACGCTATACCAGCCTTTGTTTTTATTGGTTTGGATACTGAATGCAAAAATATTACTGGCAACCGATATGTAAATGAACTTTTTGGGATTACTCCAGAAACAAACGTCTCTCAAACGGCTGTTGAAAAGAAGCAGAAAGCCTTTCCTATTAAACATTTGAAAGCTGATGGCACTGAGTATGGAGCAGACGAATTGCCTATGCAGAAGTCTATAGCTCTTGCTCAAGAAATACGTGGTCAGGAATTTTCTTATCTTTTTTCTGACGAACGGCAGGTATATGTCTTTGGTAATGCAGCACCTTTATTTGACGATAAAGGTCAAGTAAGAGGGTCAGTTGGTGCGTTCTGGGATATAACAGAGCGTAAAATGATTGAACAAGAAAAAGAAGAATTGCAAAAACAGCTTTTACAATCTCAAAAAATGGAATCTGTAGGGCGTCTTGCAGGAGGCATTGCTCATGACTTTAATAATATGCTTGGAGTGATTCTTGGTTATGCAGAGCTGTCATTATCAACTTTAGATACTGAACATCCTGTTTATAATAACCTGCAAGAAATTCGTAAAGCAGCGGAACGTTCTGCCAACCTAACCAAACAGCTTTTAGCTTTTGCACGTAAACAGACTATCAAACCAGAAGTGCTTGATTTAAATCAAGTTATCAGTGGTATATATAATATGCTCAGACGTATTATTGGAGAAGATATCGAACTTGAGTGGTTACCATCTGAAACGCCCGCTTTCGTTGAAGTTGATCCATCTCAGATAGATCAAGTATTAGCCAATCTTTGTGTTAATTCTCGAGATGCTGTCAAAGATAAAAATAAAGGTAAAATAACAATAGAAACAGGCAGAACTATTTTTGAAAAAGAGTATTGTGCTTCTCATTTAGGATTTGTTGAAGGAGAATTTGTTTTATTGGCTATTAGCGATAATGGCTGTGGTATGGATAAAGAGACTCTCTCAAAACTATTTGAACCTTTCTTCACTACAAAAGAAACTGGAAAAGGAACTGGTTTAGGTTTGGCAACCGTTTATGGTATTATCAAACAAAATAATGGATTTATAAATGTCTATAGTGAAAAAGGGATAGGGACAACATTTAAAATTTACCTGCCAAAATATAATCATAAGACTCAACAGGTAAGCATAAACAATTTAGACAAAATCCATATAAAAGGTCATGAGATTATCCTTCTTGTAGAGGACGAACCCGTGCTTCTTGAAATGACACGCAATATGCTTGAGCTTAACGGATACAATGTTTTGACAGCAGAAACAGCGGGCGAAGCCTTAAATAAGATAAGAGAATATTTAGGAGAAATCCATCTTATTATTACAGACGTAGTTATGCCAGAAATGAACGGGCGGGAGTTAGCAAATCAGGTTCTCAACTTTTATCCGCAAATCAAAAGGCTGTTTATGTCAGGTTATACAGCCAATGTTATTGCTCATCACGGGGTGTTAGAAAAAGGGGTCAATTTTCTGCAAAAGCCTTTTACAATCAATGAGCTTATTTCTAAAGTAAGATATGCGTTGGATAACTAAAACACTATAACAAACTGCCTGCAAAGGGTAAAAATTTTAAGCAATTAAATGAAAGTGAATTATACTTATTCTTTTGGTACCTCCAATATTGTCTTTTTTCTAATGAAAGAATCAAACTGACTGTCAAACAAGGTATGCCTTTCCAACACCCCAAAAAACAGCGTTATAAACGTTGTTTTCTTAATTGTTGACGCTGATTCTAAAAAGGTTTAAAGTCTTTATTTACGTTATTAAGTAAATTATTGACTGCAATCAAGGAA
>CAXNND010000322.1:0-3410 GCA_964203105.1 Desulfamplus sp. | reverse complement strand
TATAGATGGAGGGTATAAATCATAATATTTGGTGGAAGACTTCTACAGGTGTTAGGGTTGACAACGCACCGTGTTAATTTACTTTAATTGATCAAATGCCGCCTGATCAGATTTAAAGGACAGGGCTTTGTATCCCACACGGGTGATAGCTACTTTGCCAATTATATCGCCAGCTTCAATAGCGTTAACAATCTCCTGACCCGTTACAACATGACCAAAAACAGAGTGCTTCCCATCAAGCCATGATGTTGCAACATGGGTTATGAAAAACTGGCTTCCGTTGGTATTACTGCCTGAATTTGCCATTGACAGGATGCCTTGACCTGAATGTGTAAGTTCAGGGACAAACTCATCTTTGAATGTGTAACCAGGACCACCGGTGCCTGTTCCAAGAGGACATCCCCCCTGAATCATGAAGTCTTTAATTACACGGTGAAAGTTCAATCCGTCATAATAATGAACACCAGCACCGCGACTGTGGTTGATCGTCCCTTCTGCAAGACCTACAAAATTGGTTACGGTAAGCGGTGTTTTTTCAAACTCCAACTTGCATACAATCAACCCCTTGTTTGTGCATATCTGGGCATACAATCCCAAGCCAAATCTGCTGTTGATCTCATCATTAGCAAGAGTCACCGAATCGTTTTGAGAATCATTGGTGTCCCTGTTGTTGGCAAGATAACCTGATGGCTGAATAACAAAATATCCTGATGGGTCTGAAACGCAAACTACAGCACTATTTGGATCACCATATCCATCCATATCCGCATCTCTGTAAAAAGATGAAAATGCACCTATATTGGAATATCCACTAAAAGCAAGCTCTTTAGTGTAAGCTATAACTGCCACATAAAAGGAGTAACCTCTGGCATCTTCTATGTTAAGTCCTGTATATGTTCCCATATCGATCTGATTTATTGCACTTGCACCGGGGTATGGTGCATACAACAGGAGATAACCTGCTGCATTGTCAACCCTGTTCCAGTTAATAGCCAGATTGTTTCCATTAAGGATAGTAAAAAGCACTGGTGCATCAGGAGGCTTAGAAGTTCCGGCATCTGCATTCGCACCAATTATGAAAACGCAAAAAATAAAGAAGATAATTGCAGTAAATGTTGATCTTTTCATAAATAGTTATTTCTCATAAGATTTTTAATCTTTGCGGAGTGTAAAATTATTTACACTCCGTACTATTTTTAATACGCTATTTGTATTATGGTTATCAGACATCAATACCATAACTTTTGCAGACAGCAGCAAGTCCGCCTGCATAGCCCTGTCCAACTGCTGTAAATCGCCACTCACCTGTTTTAAAGTAAACCTCACCAAAGATCATGGCTGTCTCCATTGAGTAATCCTCACTAAGATCATATCTTACGATCTCTTTGTTATCATCCTGATTTACAATGCGGATAAATGCGTTGTTTATCTGTCCAAAGTTCTGCTTTCTGCTTTCAGCTTCATGGATTGTGACAACAAATGAGAGTTTTTCCACATCAGGTGCATCTGATTCGAGCTGTTTCAGATTGAGTTTGATCACCTCATCGTCACCCTCTCCCTCACCGGTCAGGTTGTCCCCCATATGCTCAACTGCACCATTGACACCTTTTAGATTATTGTAAAAGATAAAATCGTTGTCACTACGTACCTTACCCGATGAATTAAGGAGAAAGACAGATGCATCAAGGTCATATTGAGAGCCATCTGTCACTCTTGCATCCCATCCAAGTCCTATCTGGATTTTTGATAATCCAGGAGCCTCTTTTGATAGTGATAACCTGCCACCTTTATTTAATGATACAGACATTTTTGTCCCACCTCCTGTTTAATAAAATCAAGTTTATATAAAAGTAGAGACGCAAGCCGTGCTTCTCTACTTTTTAATTGCTAAGGGGAATTTGAATCATCAATCTTAATTGCAGCAAAGCTGCTTAAAGTTCTTATTCGTTTTGTCTGCAAGACAATGGCTATTATATACTTACTCCGTAATCCTTGCACGCCGCAGCAAGCCCTCCAGCATAACCTTGACCTACTGCTGTAAATCTCCACTCACCGCCTTTTTTATAGATTTCACCAAAGACAAGTGCAGTTTCCATTGAAAAATCTTCAGAGAGATCATACCTGACAATTTCACTCTGGTTTTGATCGTTGAGTATTCTGATAAAAGCATTATTGACCTGACCAAAATTCTGCTTTCTCACATCTGCCTCATGGATTGTCACTACCAAGGCAAGTTTTTCCACATCAGGTGCCTTTGCGTCAAGATCTGTCAGATTGACCTTAATCACTTCATCATCACCATCTCCTGCACCGCTAAGGTTATCACCAAGATGTTCAACTGCACCATCAATACCTTTTAGATTTCCATAAAAGACAAAATCGCTGTCATTACGAACCTTTCCAGAGGGATTGAGCAAAAATACAGATGTGTCAAGATCAAAGGGTGAGCCGTCAGTCGTTCTGGAATCCCAACCAAGTCCAATATAGATTTTTGACAGGCCAGGTGCCTCCTTGCTTAAAGAGATTCGTCCGCCTTTACTTAAAGATACTGTCATTTTAAAACTCCTTGATATTATGGTTTAAAAAAATAAAAATTCCTATACTGTTAAATTGTAATTTGCATTTAATACCTACAAATTTGCCTTAATAACAGGCATGAGGTCATTAAATGTCCTGCCGCTACAGTTTTCACCTAAAGCGTGCATCTTCCACTCATTGTTGTGACGATAGACTTTTGCCATCAGCATGGCGGTATGGTTGCCATTGCAACTTAGATTATAGCGTGCAATTTCCTGGTTATTCGAGTGGTTGACAATTCTGGTAAAGGCATTTTCAATCTCACCAAAGTTCTGTCCTGTAAAGCTGTTTACAATAAACATAAGGGTTTTTACACTTGCTGGCACTTTAGTCAGATCAACAATAATCTGCTCATCATCGCCTTCACCGTCACCTGTTCGGTTGTCGCCTGTATGGACTATGCTTCCATCCTTGCTTTTAAGCTGCCGAAACCATACAGTATCAACCATATTCTTGTTCTCATCAAACATAACACAAGATGCATCCAGATCAATCGTCTGTTCAGTAGAGCCAAAGCCAAAAAGCCCTTTTTTCTTTTTTGCATCCCATCCAAGACCCATCACAACTTTTGCAAGTCCTGTTCCTGCCTCTTTTTCCAAAGAGATCTTTTGTCCTTTTACAAGAGAAATCGTCATTATTTTTACCTCGTATATTGTTTCAAGATGTCGTAAAATCAAACCATTAGCCACTGTAAGGAGCATTTTAAAACGGTCTGCTGAAGGTAAAAACAGACAGACAGACCAAATGATTTCAAATCTGTAATTGAATAAATTAAGCCTGTCAAGCAAAACAGACAAGAGGCAGGGTAAATGCACTTAAATATTTAAAGCCTC
>CAXNND010000321.1:0-3413 GCA_964203105.1 Desulfamplus sp. | reverse complement strand
ATATGTAAGGTGTATTAAACGTATGCTCCCTGTAAAACTGCAAAGTATGAATAAAATTGTTGAAAATAAAAACAAGCCCAATATTCTTAATGCTAAACTTAGGAAGAGCAATACAACTGAGAGAAAAAAAAGGTCAGGGATATCAACAGATAAACTGACAAGCGTCAATATTGCAGCAGAAAAACATAACACGCTGGTTACAGCCGTTGAGAGACAGAGATATATGAATCTCAGAATCACGGTGATCCAATGGATATTTATACTTGTAATTGCAATTCTTGCGATGAAAGCAGTTGACATACAGGTTTTCAAATCCACGGATTTAACTATTAAGGCTGAAAAGGAGTATATCAAAAATATAACTGTAGAGGGCAAGCGTGGTGATATTATGGATAGAAACAGAAAACGCCTTACTACTACCCTTGATACATTTTCAGTTGCTGCGATCCCTTCGGCTATCACAAATCCGGCAGAGATATCTGATACACTTGCCTCAATTTTGAAAATTGATAAAAATAGTTTACGGGCACAGTTGAGCACCAAGAAAAATTTTGCATGGGTCAAAAGAAAAATTTCTCCTGCCGAGGCAGAGAAAATCAAGCAGTTAAAACTAAAAGGAATCTTTTTTAGAGATGATGTCATTCGATTTCATCCAAACAGAGAACTTGCGGCTCAGGTTATTGGCATAACAGGGTCAGATGATAAAGGGCTTGAAGGTCTTGAGTTCAGTTATAACAGCATACTTGAAGGTAAAAATAGAAATATTCAAATCACAAAAGATGCTGCTGGAAGATATTACAATGAAGAGAAAAATATCAGGGAGAGTCTCAAGGGTGACTCTCTGGTATTGACAATTGACAGCACCATACAGTTTATCTCTGAAAATGCTCTCAAAAAGGCAGTTGATGATAACAGTGCAGTTTCTGGCACTGCAATTGTAATGAAACCAGATACAGGTGAAATTCTTGCAATGTCCCACTATCCAACCTTTAATCCCAACTCCTTTGCTGATTTCGACCGTAGCACATGGAGAAACAGGGCTGTATCAGACACCTTTGAACCTGGATCGACCATGAAGGTTTTTGTTGCTGCGGCAGTTGTTGAAAACAGGTATGCCAACCCCAAATCACTATTTTTTTGTGAAAAAGGCTCATACAGGGTAGGGGGGGCAACTGTAAAGGATACTCATAGCTATGAGTGGCTAACTCTTAAGGAGATCATCAAGTATTCAAGCAACATAGGAGCTATAAAACTGTCAGAACTTATGGGTAAAAAGATGCTGTCTGATACTCTTATGTCATTTGGTTTTGGTAGCAAAACTGATATTGAGACACCAGGAGATGCCACAGGTACGCTTACAAATTATAAGAAATGGTCAAAAATTGATACCGCTGCCATCTCTTTTGGACAGGGGATGGCTGTTTCATCAATCCAGCTTATTACAGGCATAAGTGCAATTGCCAATGATGGACTTTTGGTCAGGCCGAGAATTATAAAAGAGATATTAAGTCCGGATGGAGAGGTAAGGCAGGAGTTTACAACTAAGTCTGTGCGACAGGTGATATCCAAGGAGACTGCTCGGATAGTAAGGGATATGATGCGTTCTGTGGTCGAACCAGGAGGAACGGCAGTGAATGCCGCTATTGATGGTTATTCTGTATGTGGGAAAACAGGTACTGCCCAGAAGGTTTCAAAAGAGGGCGGGGGATATTCAAGGGATAAATACACAGCCCTGTTTGTTGGATTTGCTCCGGAAAACAAACCCAAAATTACAGTGCTTGTAGTTATTGATGAGCCTCCAAGATCTCATTATGGCGGTGTGGTGGCAGCTCCGGCTGTGAAGACCATAATGAGTGAATGTTTTAATTACCTTAAAATTCCACCAGATATAAAGATTACAACTATTCAGAATCCTGGAATAGCCCCAAATGTCAATATTACATCAAATAATAAAACTGCTTCGGACATGGCTACAACAAGGGGTGAGGTGAAGCATAAAACTCGATACGCATACAAAAGTCCATCTGATAAAGTAGAACCCTATATTAACAAAAAAGTTGTAATGCCAGTAACTAAAAGTCAATCAGCAAAAATTATGGAGACCCAACAAGATTGAAACTCTCCTATCTGATAAAAAATTGTAGCCCTGTTTGGACACGTATAATTGAACCTGTGCTCCATCACGATACAGATAATCATTTTCATAATGAGAAATCTCATGTTAGCCATGACCCTGAAATCACATCTGTACATGCCAATGCAGGGGAGGTAAAACCAGGTGGGCTTTTTATTGCCATAAAGGGATTCAAGTCAGACGGTCACGATTACATTAATCAGGCAATAGACAATGGTGCAGCAGCAATTTTGAAAATGTTTAGCAAAGCCCATCCTGACGTTTTTGGAGATAGAGCTAACAATCTGTTGCATCCTCCTGTAGTGGTTGAGGTGCGGGATAGCAGAAAGGCTATGTCATCTATTGCAGCACGTTTTTACGGTAATCCATCTGAAGCAATGGTGTTAATAGGAATTACTGGTACTAATGGCAAAACCACAACATCATTTCTGATTGAGAGTATTCTCAACAGAGCGGGCTATAATACAGGTGTGATTGGAACTATAAATTACAGATATGCAAATCAGACCTTTGAAAATCCTGTAACCACACCTGAATCAATTGATCTTCATATAATACTTGCTAAAATGCGAGATGCTGGAGTGACTCATGTTGTAATGGAGGTCTCTTCACATGCAATTGATCTGCACAGGGTCAGAGACTGTGCTTTTGATGTCGGTATCTTTACCAACCTTACCCAGGATCATCTTGATTACCATAAAACAATGGCTGCCTATTTTGGATGCAAGAAAAAGTTTTTTACAAAGCAGCTCAAAAGGGGAAAAAAGGGGGAAACGAGTGTTGCTGTAATTAATATTCATGACCCCTATGGTCAGATAATAGCCACTGAATTTGGCAGCAGGGCTATCACTACAGCCATAGGTGAAACCAGTAAATCTTCAATTGCAATAATCACAAATACTACTGCAGCAGACCTTGAAAATAATGAAAAAGCCCTATTCCCAGATAGTGCAACTATTCCCAATATATTCACCAGCAATATTATAGATGATATCTCAGGGTTAACGGGGGATATTCACATCAAAAAATCAACAAGCTCCTCTAACCAAACCCAATCAAATCCCACAATTAAATTCAAGCAAACTGAATCAGAGATTACCATTAAATTCAGATCCAGACTTACGGGTCAGTTTAACCTTGAAAATATTTTGTCTGCTGTTGGGGCAACCTATGCTCTTGGAGTATCTCCTGAAATAATTGTTAATGGCATTGAATCATGCGACGGTGTTCCGGGGCGGTTAGAGAGGATTGAAAACTCTTGCGACCGTTATGTTTTTGT